>JBGUUS010000080.1:0-25613 GCA_045133675.1 Oscillospiraceae bacterium
GATCGGGATTGTATACGTAATGATGTTTTTCAAAAGCGGGCCGCGAAGCATACCCTCATTTGCCTTTTTCACCGAAACACCTTCTCCTAATAATTTGCATAATACGCTATTTTTCATTATATATCCTTTTTATAAAAAGTGCAAGAACAGTTTCCTGCCGAAACAGAAAAGGCACAGCCGAATATCGGCCGTGCCCTTTTTCTCAGATTGTGATTTCGCCGGCAAGACTGCGCATAAAGAGTGCCGCGATCTGTTTTTGGTTCATTCCCTGTCCGATTGCCCACATCAGCTTCGTCATAGCCGCTTCGCTCGTCATGTCGCGGCCCTGAATTACGCCAAGCTCCAGCAGCTTCGTGCCCACCTGGTAAACACGCAGGTCGGACGAATCGTAGAGGCACTGTGTCGTAACGACGACGCTCACGCCGCGGTCGAGCGCATGACGGATGCCGTCAAGACCTTCGTTCAGTACATTCATACCGCCAAGACCGAACGCCTCAATGACGATACCGCGGTATCCGAGATCAGCGAGCATATCAAAGATTTTCGGGTCAAGGCCCGGTGTGAGCTTTAAGAGAAAGACATCGCCGCTGATATTCGGCAGATACTGTGCAAAACCGAGCTGCGGCTGCAGACCTGCCTCATTGATGACGAGACCCAGATTGCTGACCTGTGCGGCATAGCGCGCGTTGACGCTTTCAAACGCCGAAAAGCCCGATGCGCGCACCTTTACCGCGCGGCAGCCGAGCATGACCTTTCTGTCGAACGCGAGATAGATGCCCGGATGTCCGGAAGCCGCCATGGCAAACGCCGTGCGCAGATTGTCCGGACCGTCGGAGAGAACATCCGCCAGCGGTAGCTGCGAACCGGTCAGAACGATCGGACGGTCGATACCCGGCAGCATCCATGTGATCGCCGATGCGGTATACGCCATCGTATCGGTTCCGTGGGAAATGACGATGCCGTCATAGTCAAGGCGGCATTCGTAGACGCGTTTTGCGATCTCCTGCCACTCCTTCGGCCGGATATTCGAAGAGTCGAGGCACATCAGATCCTCAACGGTGATATCAAAATAACTTCTGAGCTGATTGAGCTGGCGCTCCATAACGTCGGAGCGGTGCGGTTCCAGACCGTCTCCGCCCGGAAGCGACGCGATCGTACCGCCCGTTGTCAGAAGCAGAATGTGTTTGCGATTATCCACAGAGCTTCCTCCGTCTTACAGTTCAAATTCGTTGGTCATCGTGACCTGTTCAATACCTTCCGGCGAAACGTTCATGCGGTCGATGCAGAGAACGCGGTGACCCGGCTCAAGATCGCCGATGATGCGGCGGTGGTATACCAAAAACCACTCGTCGGTCTCCTCCACGTGCAAAAATCCGTGGTGACCCGGACCGTCGGCAACAACGCCGTCGCGCTCAACGACAGTGGTCGGGTTTTCAAACGGACCGAGCGGCGATTTGCTGACCGCTGCATTTACATGATACGTGCCGTTCGTCCATCCGCCCGAAGACCAGGTGAACAGATACGTATCCTTGCATTTGATCATGCACGGACCCTCAACGTAGGACGGCGGCGTGATCTCCTTGAAAATCTCGCCGTCTTCAAACGGGACAAAGCCATCCATTGTATCGTTCATCATTGCGACGTTGCAGTGGCTCCAGCCGCCGTAATAGAGCCAGATCTTGCCGTCATCGTCTTTAAACAGGTGTGCATCGATCGGCTGTGCCTTGTTGATAAAGCGGTCGATCAGCGGGCGGCCGAGATGTGCTTTGAACGGACCTTCCGGTTTATCGGAAAAGGCGATTTCCAGACCGCCGATCTCGTCGTTGCCCTGAATATCGTTCGATGCGAAAATCAGATAGTATTTTCCGTCTTTTTCGATGATGGTCGGCGCCCAGGTTGCCTGCCAGACGTACGGGAAGCCGGACATATCGATGATATTCTCGTGTTTTTCCCAGTTCACGAGATCGGCAGAGGAGAACATATCGATGTTCTTCTGTTTGCGGTAACCGGTATAAGACTGGGTAACATAGATATAGTAGCGGCCGTTATAGCGGCGTGCCTCCGGATCGGCATACCAGCCGTCCGCAATCGGGTTTTTGATCGTTGCCATTGTATCTTTCCTTTCTATGTGAATAACGCTTTTTTCAGATGGTTGGTTCCGTGCAGCAGACTTTCTTCGCCGTAACCAACCCTCCCGTCAGCTTCGCTGACACCCTCCCTTACACAGGGCGGGATCCGGTTTCGCGCGCATCTTATGCTCCCCTGTGTAAGGGGAGCTGGCAAAATCGAAGATTTTGACTGAGGGGTTGGTTAAGAGGCAGCAAGGCGGTGCGTATCACCCTACCCGTTCTCTTACCAATCGGTCGATATAATCGCAGACTCCGGAAAGATTTTCCGTCACCTCGTTGTTTGGAATTCGCACAACGGTCAAACCGTACTGCTGCAGAAAAGCGGTTCTCTCTGCGTCCGCTTCATTTCCTGCTTCGCTGTAATGCTGCGAGCCGTCCAGTTCAACGACGATCTGTGCCTGTGCACAATAAAAATCAACAATATACTTCCCGAGCACCTTTTGCCTGCGAAAACGAACAGGATAATTCTTCAAGAAATACTGCCACAGCAGATTTTCCTCTTTCGTGGCGTTTTTCCTGAGCATTTTAGCAGTCGGGGTCAGCTTTTTTGTATGCTTTCGCTGCATGGATTACAGCGAAAGGCGGATTGCCGCCCAGCCGCCTTCCGTATAGATCTCGCGGATCTTGAGTCCAACCTCACAGAGTGCCGCTTTGACTTCCTCGCAGCGCTCTTCGATAATGCCGGAAACGAGCAGAACGCTGTTTTCGTGCATGAATTTCGTAACATCCGCAGAAAGGCGGATAATGACGTCTGCAACAATGTTTGCGCAAATGACGTCGTATGTACCGCTGACTTTCTCGGTGAGGTCGCCGATGAATACGGTCAGGCGCTCGTCCACGTTGTTGAGTGCGGCATTTTCGTGTGCGGTGCGAACCGCAACCTCATCGATATCCACGCCGACAGCCTCTTTCGCACCGAGCAGCAGCGCGGTGATCGCAAGAATACCCGAACCGGTACCGATATCGAGCATTTTCGTATCAGCGGTTACGGCTTTTTCGAGCATCTGCATGCAAAGGCGCGTTGTCTCATGCGTACCGGTGCCAAATGCCATACCCGGGTCGAGCGTTACCTGAACCTCGCCTTCTGCACAGGTGTATTCTTCCCAGCACGGAACAACAACGAGCTTCTCGCCGATCTTTGTCGGGTGGTAGTATTTCTTCCATGCGGTCGACCAGTCTTCTTCGTCGACCTCCGCAAATTTCATATTGAGCGAGCCGAGATCGATTGCCGGGTTGAGGGTTTTGAGCTCCGGAAGCTCTTTTTCGATCTCGCGGAATGTCTCGATACCCTGCAGGTTATCCGGCAGATAGAACGTAACATTCGTCTCAACTTCTTTTAAACGCATCAGATCTTCGTCAACGTAATCCCAGTGGATGGTGGTATCGGAGAGAAAATCGGTGAAATCCTGTGCGTCCTCGATCATAACGCCGCGGATGCCGTGCATGGTCAAAAAACCGCTGACGATATCGATCGCCGGGGTTGTGGTATAAATCGTGATCTGTTTATAGTTCATAGCTATTGCTCCGTTTCGCTTGTTTTCTTCTATTATACCTGTGAAATCGACGCTTTGCAACGGAGAAAACAGCAAAATGCTTGACTTTATCTTTCGAATTCTTTACAATGATAGAGTATCAGAATTTCTAGGAGGAAAGACAATGCTGAATACCGAAAAGACAATGGAAAAAATCGTTGCTCTCTGCAAAGGCAGAGGCTTTGTATATTCCGGCAGTGAGATCTACGGCGGTCTCGCAAACACTTGGGACTACGGCCCGCTCGGCGCTGAACTCAAAAACAACGTCAAACGTGCATGGTGGAAAAAATTCGTTCAGGAGAACCCGTACAACGTCGGCCTCGACGCTGCAATCCTGATGAACCCGCAGACCTGGGTTGCTTCCGGCCATCTGGGCGGCTTCTCCGACCCGCTGATGGACTGCCGCGAGTGCAAAGAGCGCTTCCGCGCAGACAAACTGATCGAGGACTGGACCGCTGAAAACGGCGTTACCCTCGAAAAACCGATCGATGCATTCTCTCAGGACGAGATGAAAGCATTCATCGAGGAAAACAACATTCCGTGCCCGACCTGCGGCAAACACAACTTCACCGATATCCGTCAGTTCAACCTGATGTTCAAAACCTTCCAGGGCGTTACCGAGGATGCAAAAAACACCGTATACCTCCGTCCGGAAACCGCACAGGGTATCTTCGTAAACTTCCAGAACGTACAGCGCACCACCCGTAAAAAGCTCCCGTTCGGCATCGGCCAGATCGGCAAATCGTTCCGTAACGAGATCACCCCGGGCAACTTCATCTTCCGCGTCCGCGAGTTTGAGCAGATGGAGCTCGAGTTCTTCTGCAAACCGGACACCGACCTGGAATGGTTCCAGTACTGGAGAAGCTTCTGCCGCGATTGGCTCTTAAGCCTCGGCATCAAAGAAGAAAACCTCCGTCTGCGTGACCACGATCCGGAAGAGCTGTGCTTCTACTCGAAAGCAACCACCGACTTTGAGTTCCTGTTCCCGTTTGGCTGGGGTGAGCTCTGGGGCGTTGCTGACCGCACCGATTACGACCTGACCCAGCATCAGAACACCTCCGGCAAAGATATGACCTACTTCGATCAGGAGCAGAACACCCGCTATGTTCCGTACGTTGTTGAGCCGTCGCTGGGTGTTGAACGTGCTTTCCTTGCATTCCTCTGCGATGCATACGACGAAGAAGTTGTCGATGAAGCGAAAAACGACGTTCGCGTTGTTCTGCGTCTCCATCCGGCGCTTGCTCCGTTCAAAGCTGCTGTTCTGCCGCTTTCCAAAAAGCTGTCTGAGCCGGCTCTGGAAATCTACAACAAACTCGCGAAGAACTTTATGGTTGACTTTGACGAAGCCGGTTCCATCGGCAAACGTTACCGCCGCCAGGATGAGATCGGCACGCCGTTCTGCATCACCTTCGACTTTGAATCTCTCGAAGACGGCTGCGTAACCATCCGCGAGCGCGACACCATGTCTCAGGAACGCGTTAAGATCGAAGATCTCGAAGCATTCCTCGCTGCAAAAATCGCATTCTGATCGGATTTTTCCGAAACATAAGCAAAACCCGCCTTTTTGGCGGGTTTTGCTGTTTCTTCCGGGTATTTTTCCGTTTGCCTGCGCATATACTCCTTTCGATCGGAGGGATGCGGGTGAAACGGATACTTTGGGTGACATTCGGTTTGGTCGGTATATGCGCGGCGTTTTTGCTGTGGCGCAGTTTTTCAAAGCAAAACACCGTCTCGCAGACGCGGCAGATCTTTTCGCAGGCGTTTGAGGCGGAGATCACACTGCACAGCGGTGATGCCGTTCTGACCGCCTCGGTTGGCCGTGATGCAAACGGAAACATCATGCTCACCGTCAAAGAGCCTTCTCTTCTCGCGGGCACGGTGATCCGCCGGAAAGGAGATACCCTTACCGTCTCCTACGGCAATATGGAATTCCCGCTTGAATTGCAGAATATGCCGGCGACCTCCGCGATAGAACCGCTCTTTTCCCTGCTTTCGGGTGCGTTCGACTCGCTCGGCGCAGAAGTAACCGAAAAAGACGGCTGCTATATACTCTCCGGTGAAAGCGAACACGGGCCGTTCACCGTAACGCTCGACAGCAAGGATTGCTCCGTTTTGCGGGTTGATCTGCCGTCGATCGGGTTTTCCTGCGACTTTTCCAAGTTTCTGTCTCTCCATTGACACTCCCCACAGATGAATCAGGGGATTCTTGGTTCCACGACCGTTGCCTCATAGATAGGTCTTACATGGTCTCCTCAAGCGTATCGGTTCGGGCGCGTCCCGCCCTACCTGTGTATGGTTATTGCGCCAGAAGGCGCAGTCCTTCACGGAGAATATTGATGGCCGCGTTGGTATCGCGGTCCAATGATGTAGCGCAAGAAGGACAGGTCCATTTCCGGATCTTCAGATCTTTCGTGCCGTCCCATTGGGTTCCACATTCCGAGCAGATCTGACTGGACGGAAAGAAGCGATCTACCGTGACCAGGACGCGTCCATACCATGCCGCCTTATAGGTGAGTTGTCGGCGAAACTCGCCCCAGCTCACGTCTGCAATGGATTTCGCCAACCGATGATTGCGGATCATGTTTTGAGGAGCCAGATCTTCCAGACAGATGATATCGTTCTTTCGAACGAGTTCAGTCGAGAGTTTCTGCAAGAGGTCTTTCCTCTGATGGGCTACGTGCTCGTGAAGCCGAGCTACACGGATCCGCGCTTTGTTCCAATTGGCGCTGTCCTTTGCTTTTCGGGACAGCTGCCGTTGAAGGCGCTTCAACCGTTTCTCGGATTTTGCGAGGTATTTATGATTGGGGTATTCGTTGCCGGTCTGATCGACAGCAAACGATTTAATGCCCATATCCAGACCCACAGCGTTCCCGGTAGACGGTAGTTTCGGCAGATCTTCATCCAACCGGCAGCACAGCGCAACATAGTATTTACCGCTGGCTGTTCCGGAGACGGTAGCAGAAAGAATCCGACCTTGTACGGATTTGGAAATGCGGCATTTTACGATACCAAGCTTCGGTAGCTGTACCGCGCCGTCCAACACTTTAATATTGCCACCGACACGTTTGCTCTTATACGATTGCCGGTGGTGTCGTTTGCTCTTAAAGTGAGGAAAACCCGGCTTTTCACCGTTCTTCACTCGACGAAAGAAATGCTGATACGCATCGTCCAAATCACGAAGAGAAGACTGCAGCGCAGTTGAATCCACTTCGCGAAGCCAAGCGGTCTCTTCCTGCTGTTTAAGGCCGGTCATGTCGTTGGCACAATCGTAGTAGTTCAGCGTTTCGCCTGTCTGTGCGTAGGTTTCTTTCCGTAAGGCGAGATAGTGATTGAACACGTACCGGCAGCATCCGAACGTACGCAGTATTTGATTTTCCTGCACCTTGTTCGGATAGAGACGGAATTTATACGAATATTCCACTATCTCACCACCTTTCAGACGTTCTTTTGATTTTCGATGTACTGCTTAATCGCAGACAACGGCGCGCCACCTACTGTGGAGACGAAATAGCTGTGCGTCCACAGAGAAGGCAATCTGGAGCGCAAAGAAGCAAACTCCGCGCGCAAAATCCGGGAAGTCTTTCCTTTAATCGCCTTCACCGCACGGTGAACACCGAATTGAGGATCGACTTCCATGAGCAAATGCACATGATCCGGCATGATTTCCATTTCGATGATTTCGACGTTGAGTTCGGCGGCTGTTTCGTACATCAACTCCTTCAAACGCCGTTCAACCTCTCCGCAGAGGACTTTCCGTCGATACTTGGGACACCACACCACATGGTATTTGCAAGAATAAAAGACATTGTTGTTTGATTTATAGCTCATATTTATATTATACAACGCAGACCCATCTATTTTGTTAACGGTCTGTTAAATATCCTTTTAGCGCCTTATATCCCCATCGCTGAAGCAAGGGGTTTTACGGCGCAGTTGATAAACAAAACGAGGACACCTCCCAAAAGAGGTGCCCTCCATGCTTTTTCATTAAAAATCAAGGCGTTTCAGCGCCGCCGGAATCTCATTGATCACGTCACGCGCCATAATACCCGAAAGTGCCATGCGCTCTGCGAGGCAGTCCGCCGCAAAGCCGTGCGTCCATACGGCACAGATCGCCGCCGAAACGTACTCCATACCCTGTGCCGCAAAGGCCGCGATCATACCGGTCAGCACATCGCCGCTGCCGCCTTTTGCAAGACCGGCGTTTCCGCTGCGGTTGATCCAGGCGAAGCCGTCCGGGCTGGTCGTAATCGTCCGGTGGCTCTTGAGCACCGTCGTGCAGCCGTATTCCTTGGTGAATGCCATTGCCGCATGCTCGGTATCCGCAAGAATTTCCTCCTTGCTCTTTCCGGTCAGGCGCGCGAGCTCACCGATGTGCGGCGTTACAACGACTTTGCCTTTTGCCATGCGCAGGATAACCGGATCGTTTGCAATCGCGTTCAGCGCATCCGCATCCAGAATAAGTGTACTGTTTGTATTTCTGATCAGGAATTCTACTAACTGTTTTGTATCTTCCGTGACACGCAGACCGCATCCGACCGCAACAACGTCATAATCGTCGAGGACGAGCGCGAGTTTTTGGATCGCTTCGGCAGAAATCGTGCCGTCCTCCGTCTCCGGCAGACCGATCGTCATTGCCTCCATCATCTGCGGAGCGGCAAGCTTTGCAAGACTGCGCGGTGCGGCAAGCGTAGTAAGACCGCTTCCTGCACGAACAGCCGCAAGTGTCGACATCATTGCCGCACCCATCATGCCTTCGCTGCCTGCGATAATGAGCGTTCTGCCATAGTCGCCTTTGTGCGTATCGAAACGGCGCGGTGCGATCCAGCGTGCAACCGAACGGTCGCGGATATCGGCACGGCCGTTGATGGAAGCATAAATGATCGCCTCCGGGATACCGATGTCGATCACTTCAACGACACCGAGAACGTGCGCGATGTGCTGCATCGTATGTGCGTGTTTGAGTGCCGCAAGCGCAAGCGTGTCCTGTGCCATAAAATAAACTGCGGCAAGGCGGCCGTCGTTTGCGTAAACACCGGTCGGAATATCGACCGAAACGCGGACAGCCGGCGTCATGTTTGCTGTGTCGATCAAAAGCGTCGTTACCGCATCCGGATTGCCGGCAAAACCGGTTCCGTAAATCGCGTCAACAATCAGCGCCGCATCGCGAACCGCGTGTACCGCCGAGTTGATATCCGTCTGTGCGTCAACGATCTTGATGCCGCGCGTTTTCAGCATCTTCTGATAGAAATAACCGGCGGTCGGGCTCTTCGGCACGCCGCGGCACAGCACAACGATAACCGAGCTTCCTGCTTCCGCAAGCGCCATAGCGGCAACAAAGCCGTCACCGCCGTTGTTTCCGGTTCCGGCAAGGATGACCGAAGCACCGGCCGGCTGCTGGTATTTCTGGATAATAAACCGCGCAACGGCACGTCCCGCATTCTCCATCATGCGCAGATCCGAAATACCGCGCGCATTCGCCAGCTGTTCGGCGACTTTCATTTGTTCAACTGTCAGCAATAACATGGTTAACCCTCCTTTGATAGCGCGATCACAATCGCTTGTGCATAGTCGGCGGTGTGCGTCAGACTGCAAAGAAAGCGCAGAGAGCGTTCCCCGGCAATTTCGGCCGCCTTTCCCGAAAGTGAGAGATACGGCGCGCCGCGTTCATCCCGCAAAACTTCGACTTCGCACAGAGAAAATCCGGAAATTCCGGTGCCGAGCGCCTTGCCGAACGCCTCTTTTGCGGCATAATTCGCCGCGGCGCGTTCTGCCGCATGGGCACCCGTAAAGAGTTTTTGCTCCTCTTTGCCGAAAATCCGCGCAATAAAGCGCGGATTCTCCATACTGTTTTTGATCCGGGCGACCTCGATCAGGTCGATCCCTACGCCTTTCATACGCCGTATACGCGCGGACGGTAATACTGTTTGAGCGCTGCAAGCATCTTTTCACTCGGGGTGAAGATCAGGCAGCATTTCTCGCCGTCGCGGTTGGAGTATTCCATAAACCAGATGTTCGACGATTTCATCGAACCTGCCGCGTTATATACGTGCTCATAACGGATTTTAACGAAAGAATTCGGATCAAATTCTTTCATAGACTCCACACGCGACATCTTGATGGTCGTCATGCGTTTTCTTTTGCGTTTGTTGCTGATTTTGTCGACGTCCATTTCACCGTTGGTGAAAATGTACTCATATTCCAGATTCAATCCCGAAACGATGTACCAGGTGTAGTACAAAACACCGACGAAAATCATAAATACGATCATGCCGATATGCTCTTTATACGGAAAAGCACACAGCAGCAGGAAGAAGATTGCTCCTGCAACCAGAAGGCCCGCCAGAATGATGCCTGCGTTGCGCAGATATTCCTTTGCGCCGTTTTGTTTCTTTACGATCTGTTCAAAAAATACGTCTCCCACGTTGGTTCTCCTTTTTGCACTTTTTAAAACGTGCTTTCTTAATATAATATATGCATTATACCACTTTTGCACCCCGCCTGCAAGAACTAAAAAAGAGGTACAGTATAAAACTGTACCTCTTTTTTCACTTCATATTACCACTCGGTGTCAACCGGGTTGCCCGCTGCAAGGTCTTTCGACTCTGCAAGAACTTTTGTTACGTAGCCGTAACGGCCAAGGAACATCGTCTTATCGTTGAGCGTGATATACGTCGTGGTATCATCCTCAACGTATACTTTAACGACGGATTCGCCGCCGCCAACATAGCGGTAAGTAACTGTGATCATCGGATCGTGCGACGGCTCAGCCGTAACAAGATCCTGTGCCGAAGTCATCATAACGAGCTGCATGTAGGTACGGACACTGTCCATATCCACATCTTTGCCGTTGAGCTTAGCGGTATAATCGCTGCTGTCGTCAGCTTTTGCGCCCGGGATGATATCGATATCGTAGGTTTCGCCGTCTGCAACAACCTCGAAGCTGTCAACGTCGATGATATTCGGCAGGATAATGGTCGAAGAGATCATATCCTTGGTGGAAACATCGATCCACGGGATGTCAGAAGCTCTGACAGTATAGATCTGATCAACGCCTTCGCGGATGAGGAAGTAGGAGTCGATCTTGGTCGACTGTACTGCTTCGCCTGCGGTATAACCGTCGGTTTTGTTGAAGCCCGCGCCGAGTGTCAGTTTAACCGGGATATCGTTGTAGGTGATCTCAAACGTTGCGGTCGGATGGTCGAAGCCATACTTCGTAAGATCCTCTGCCGTGATGTTCGCTTTTACGATATCGCTGGAGGTCAGACCGAACGTACCGAAAATCGGAGCTTCCGCTTTGTCGATCGAAATCAGCGAGAAGTGCGGCTCGCGCAGAACAAGGTGGCTCTGCTGCGAAACTGCGTGTGCACCGAGCTCGCCTTCTTTTGCCTCGTCGAGCACCAGGGTTACATCGTTGGAAGCGTTCCAGATCTTAACGTACGAAACGTGCGGGAACTGGCTCGCGTCGTTTTTATCGAAGGTTTCAAGAACCTGCGTATCCAGGTAGGAATAACGGGTCAGGAAGATCTTCGAAACCGCGGTGCGCGGAACGAGGTAAACCGTGTTTTTACCGTTTTCGCAGATGTAGTAGGAGTTGTTGTCCGCCGTGCTTGCGCCGATGTTGTAGTAATACTCGGTGCCGTTGTTGAGCTTCAGCAGGAACGAATATTTCGGCTCGGAAAGGCCGTAGCGCTCAAGGTTCTGGCAGTCCTCTTCGATGATCTCCGTTGCACTCAGAAGCGCCATATCGGTGATAAGCTCATCGAACATCTCCGCTTTCTGAACGAGATCCATCGTGTCGCGGACACGCCAGAGCTCTTCGCCGACCAGCTCAACGGTGTATTCGTCGCTCGGGTTGACGATATGAACGCTCAGAATATCCGAACGGTTCTCTTTGATGAGGTCGATCGTTTCAACAGACGGAACGGAGACTTCCTCCGTCGGTGCAGTGAGAACGAGCGTGAGAGCAAGCGCGATCAATACGACCAGCGCAATCGCGCTCCAAAGGATCGTTTTGATGCGTTTACTCATAAGTGTCTCCTTCTGATGAAGATCACAATACCTGCAATGAGGATTGCGAGCGGGAGAACGCCGATGAGAACGATACCGTAGGTGATGATCTCACTCTGCGAAATCGTGATCGTATCAACCGTCAGGTCGATCGGAATGATCTTGATGTTGTTGTTTTTGCCGCAAGCCATGTTGATTGCGGTGATCGCGAAGTCGCCGTTGCCGTAGCCGCCGTAGGTCAGCATGCTCTCGTCGAGCATCTGCGGCGAACCGAATGCAACAACAGTGGAGGTATATTTGTCTGCTGCTTCGCTGTAACGAACTTTCTGGCCCTGTACGGCGATATGCTGTACGTATTTTTCCTGCGCATTGAAATCGAAATCATCGCCTGCAGAAAGCGGAACGAAGATTGCGGTTTCAGCGGAATCGAGCAGAACGGAGGTCGAACGGTTGCCGTCGGTCTCGAACAGGAGTTTAAACGGCGTCGTAACATACGTAATAACCGGCAGAGATGCACTGTTCATCTGTGCTTTCAGGTCTTCGTTCGTTACGGTTGCACCGAACATCAGGCCGCCGAGCTGCTGGTTATAGATATTTGCGGAGTCGGTCTCATAAACGAAGCCGGACTGTGCCTCAATACCCCAGTCAGCCAGGAAGTTTTTAAGAACCGGGCCCATCTCCTGATTGGAGGAAACAAAGAGCAGGGTTTTGCCGTATTCGCCGCCGTTGTCGAGGAATGCTGCGATTTTGTCGAGCATTTCCGGCAGGAGGTCGTTGTTCGGCTGCGGCAGGATAACAACGTCAAATTCGTTGATATCTTCCGTGAGAAGGTTTGCCTCTTTTACGTCGTATACGTTGGATGCCAGCAGGTTTTTGAGGCCGGCAGTTTCAACGATCGTTTTGAAGCCGCCGAGAACACCGACGCTCGTGGTGTGGAGCTCGGTTACATACATCATAGCAGAGGTGATCTGCTGCTCAGCCTGCGAGCTGTACGTTGCCGCACCGTAAGAGGTGGTGGAATACGTAAACAGAGAGCTGTTTTTAACGAGTTTATAGCGTTTGGAGGTCTCGACGATCAAATCGCCGGTGGAGAGTGTCTCGTTCGGATAACGGTCGGCAAGCTCCGGGTTCGTTTTCATATCAACGAACTGAACGTTTACCTTGCTGCATTTGTGACCGTAGTCTTTAACGATCTCGTAAACCTGTTTGTAGTGCGTGCCTGCGCTCTCGAAGGTAACTTCGTCAGCGAGAACGTAGAGCTGAATTTCTTCTTCAACGCCGTTTAAGAAGTCAACGGACTCCTGGGTCAGGTCGAAGCGGTTATCCGCCGTCAGGTCGATGGTTACCGGGAAACGCTCGAGCAGAAGGCCGGCAACAACGTTGATCAGAACGATTGCTGCAAGAACAACTGCGGTGAGAACCGTTGCGAGCGAGCCGAATTTAAAGCGGCGGGAGTTAAAGTATTTTGCATTGAGTTTCATGTGGCGTATCCTCCCTTAGCTCCATCTCTTTCTCTCGAGCATACGGACGGTCAGGAAGTTGAACGCGCCTGCAAAGCTCAGGAAGAAGAGGATGTGCGAAATATCGAGCAGACCGCTTACGAAGTCGTTATAACGGGTGGAGAACGAAAGCGCATTGAGCGTAACAGCCAAAAACTCGAGTTCAGCCGGAAGAACGCTTGCGATCATATCGAACATCCAGACGAGCAGAACGACTGCAAAGGTGCCGATCGCTGCAACGATCTGGTTTTCGGTGAGTGCCGAGATGAACAGACCGATTGCAATGAATGCTGCGCCAACGAGGAACAGCGCAAGGAAGTTGCCGAGGAAGATGTTCCAGTCCGGAACAGCGTATACCGCCAAAACGATCTGGAACAGAAGGGTGCAGGAGATACCGATTAAGTAAACGACCAGTGCGGCAAAATATTTGCCCAAAACAACGTCGGTCAGATTGACCGGTGCGGTGAACAGAAGCTGATCGGTCTTGAGCTTTTTCTCCTCACTCAAAAGACGCATCGTAAGCAGCGGAACGATCATCGTAACAACGGTGAACATCGAGCTGAAAACGTATTCGATGTAGTTATACTGCATGGAGAGGACGTACCAGAAATAGTAGCCGGACAGTGCAAAAACGACACCGACAAAGATGTAGCCGAGCGGCGCGGTGAAATACGCCTTGAGCTCGCGTTTAAAAATGGCTCCCATTATTTAGCACCTCCGTCTTTGGTCAGCTGCAGGAAGATATCCTCCAGCGTCATCTCGCTCGAACGCAGACCCAGCATCGGCCAGTTGCGCTCTGCCAGACGTTTGAAGATCTCACGGCGAACGTCAACACCCGGAGTTGCTTCAACAACGTATTCGTAAACGCCTGCCTCTTTTTTGCCGAGCGTCTGAACGTCGTGCATACCGGTGATGCCGCGGAGCGTGCGGTAAACCTCTGCCTCCGGACCGTCGATCAGAACGTTGTAGCGGTGGTCGGTGGAAAGGTCGTGCGAGAGGTTTGCGGTGGTGTCGTTTGCAACCAGTTTGCCCTGATTGATAACAACAACTTTATCACAGACAGCCTGAATCTCCGGCAGAATGTGCGAAGAAAGGATGATCGTGTGTTTTTTACCGAGCTTTTTGATGAGGTTGCGGATCTCGATGATCTGCTTCGGGTCAAGACCGACCGTCGGCTCGTCGAGGATCAGAACCTCCGGGCTGCCGATCAGCGCCTGTGCAATGCCGACACGCTGGCGGTAACCTTTGGAAAGGTGTTTGATAACGCGGTTATACACGTGTGTGATCTGCGCGACTTCGCAGACCTCGTTGATGTGCTCTGCACGCGGCAGTTTCACGCGTTTGAGATCGTAAATGAAGTCCAAGTACTCCTTTACGGTCATATCCAGATACAGCGGCGGCTGCTCCGGAAGATAGCCGATCGACTGTTTTGCCTTAATCGGATCTTCGAGAATATCCACGCCGTTGATCTTGCAAGAACCGCTCGTTGCAGAAAGATATCCGGTCAGAATATTCATCGTCGTCGATTTACCGGCGCCGTTCGGACCCAAAAAGCCGAGGATCTCGCCCTGCTCAACATTGAACGAAATGTTGTCTACCGCAAGCTTCGGACCGTAGCTTTTCGTGAGATTGGAAATCTCAATCATGGTGTTCCCTCCTAGTATATTATCGCCCGGGGCCTGTCCCCGAACGAAATCCTGTCCCTATCATGAGTGGACTGTGCCTTTTTGCGGGCAGTTCCCAAACAAAAAAGGCTGACAAGGTGCCTTCATAATAAGCATATGCTCCATTATAGCACACTTGTCAGCTTTTTGCCACCGTTTTTGTGATAATTTTGTGGAATGTTTAACCGTATTTTGTGAAGACCCCGTCTTTATTCCTGAATACCGAAGACAAAAGTCGTTCTCGCTGCATAGATATCGCCTTTTTTCAGCAGGCAGGTCGGGAAATCCGGCTGGTTCGGCGTGTCCGGGAACACCTGGGTTTCCAGGCAGAAACCGCCGCGGCGGACATACTCTTTGCCGTCCTTGCCGATAAGGCCCGGTGTGATAAAGTTGCCGGCATAGAACTGTACACCCGGCTGATCGGTGTAGACCGCAAGCGTTCTGCCCGTGGTCTCTTCGGTTACAAACGCCGCTTCTTTCCAGCCGTCGCCGTTTAATACGAAGTTATGGTCGTAGCCGGAAGTGGTGAGAAGATCCGCGTTTTCGTCGTCGATCTGTTCACCGATGCGTTTGCCTTCGCGCAGGTCAAACGGTGTACCGGAAACATCCGGCAGCTCACCCGTCGGGATCGAGCCTTCACCGACACGGGTAAAGCGGTCGGCGTTGATTTTCATCACGTGATCCAGGATCGTGCCGGAATCGTGTCCCGCGAGGTTAAAATACGCGTGGTTTGTGAGGTTGATCACCGTGTCCTTGTCCGAAACCGCGAGATAGCGGATCGTGAGCGAATTGCCGTCGAGCGTATAGACGACCTCGAGCTTGACATTGCCCGGGTAGCCCTCTTCCATATCCGCGCTCGTCGTGGTGAGAACGAGCGAGTTCTCCTGCGGACGTGCGTGCCATACCTTCGTGTGATAGCCGGTCGGTCCGCCGTGCAGGTGGTTTGCGCCGTCGTTTTTCGCCAGGGTATACTCTTCGCCGTTTAAGGTGAAGCGCGCGCCGCCGATGCGGTTTGCGTAGCGGCCGATCAGCGCGCCGAAGAAGCAGGTGTGCTCCTCATACGTCTTCACGTTGTCGAAGCCGAGGCAGATATCCGCCATATTTCCGGCTTTATCCGGCGCTTCGATTGCGGCGATCGTTCCGCCGAGCGTCAGGATCTTGACGCGCAGCGTCTCGTTTTCCATGGTGTACACCTCGACCGGCGTACCGTTTTTCGTCACACCGAACGGTGCTTTTGTGATTGCGGTCATGATAAGCCGCCTCCTTCTTTATCGCAAAAATCGCCGCGCGATCCGAACCAGATCATCGGCAGCGTATTCAAAGAACGTGTAAAAAGCCGGGCAGAGCTCGTTTAAGGTGTTCTGTCCCATCGAGATCGGCTCGCGGTTTCTGCGGCAGCCGCCGCGGCAGAGCCGGTAATATCGGCAGGTGCGGCATTTCGGCGCAACCTGGCGCGATACGGCAACGAACCGACGCGCGTTTTCCGTCTGCCGCATCTCGTCCCAGCCATCGGTCAGGATATTGCCGATGCGCCATTCGTCCGTAACGTAAAAATCGCAGGGATAAACGCTTCCGTCCGCTTCGATCATATAGTAGCAGCTGCAGGAACCCGACATACCGCAGCTTTCCGGCGGATAGCCGCCGATCATCATCACAAGGTTATCGAAATACCGGATACTGATCGGTTTTCCGCTGTCGATATCCTGTTTCCAGAGGCGGAACAGCTCTTTTAAGAATCTGCCGTACAGCTCCGGCGTGAGCGAATACTCCTTATGCCCCGAAACCTCAAGTTCATCGAGGCACGGAATAAACTGCAGGTAGGAAAAGCCCTGTTTTTTGAAAAACTGATACACGCGCTCGACATTCTTGGCAACGTCGCGGTTGACCGTCGAGAGGATGTTGAACTCGACCTTGTGCTCTTCCATCAGCCTTGCCGCGGCAAGAACGCGGTCAAACGAGCCTTCGCCGTGCGCATCCTTGCGGTATTTGTCGTGGATGATCTTCGTGCCGTCGAGCGAAAGACCGACAAGGAAGTTGTTTTCGTGCAGAAATTCCGCCCATTCCCCGTTTATGTTGAGGCCGTTCGTCTGGATCGCATTGTTGACCTTGATATTTTTGACGTTGTACCGCTTTTGCAGTTCAACGACCTTTTTGAAGAAACCGAGACCCGCCATCGTCGGCTCGCCGCCCTGAAAACCGAACGAAACCAGCGTATCGGCGTAATCGAACGCCTTTTTCACGATCGTCTCGAGCGTTTCATACGACATAACGCCGTAGTTTGCGATCTCGCGGCGGTTGGCTACATCCGCATAAAAGCAGTACGCACAGCGCATATTGCAGCTTGACGAAGCCGGTTTGATCAGCAGCGAAAGTGCCGGCATAGCAGTTCTCCTTTCTTTTATCAGATCGTGGCGATCGAAACGCCCGTGTAGTAGTGCTTGAGGATTTTCGTATAGCTCCAGCCCGCCGCCGAACAGCCGAGCGCGCCGCGCTGGCTTAAGCCCACACCGTGGCCGTAGCCTTTGGTTTTAAACGAGATCTTGCCGTCCGATACGGTGATCGAAAGGATCTTTGTCGACTGCAGCTTTCCGGTTCCGAAAACCTGCTCGCGCAGCGTTCTCGCCTTCACCTTCTGGCCGCAAACGTTTAATTCATAGACAAAATCGCCGTCGGTATATGTTGCGGAAGAAAGGTCAAACCACGTCTCCGGGTCGCCTTCTGCTTCAATTCCGATTTTTTTGAGCTTTTCTGCGCAGTCCTCCGCCGAGATCGTAAACGTACCCGTTACAACGTCGTTCGGGCTGTCAACCGCTTTTAAGTAACCGAGTTTACTGCCCCATACGTACTGGCTCGACTGTGTCTTTCCGCCGGCATCGGCGTGATAGACCGCGTTGATCACCGCACCGTTATACGTTACAACCTTGTTGTACACCTCGCGGACGAGCTCAACGGTCTTTGCGTGCGGCTTATTATACGACATGGTCGGATAATAGCCGTAATTGCGCTTATAGTATTCCATATAGCTGCGGCAGGCAACCGCCTGCGCCTTATACGCTTCATAGTAACGCGACTGCGGCGTGCTTCCCGGTCCGATGATCTCACACTGCACCGCACCTGCGATAATCTGGATCATCTGCTCTTCCGGATCGACCTTGCTCTCCTCGGAAGAAGGCCGGCTCGCTTCGGAAGACACCGGTTTGGAGGATACCGGCTTGGAAGATACCGCGCTGCTCTCCTTGCTGCTTTCCTTTTTGGAGGATTCCTCTTTGGAAGATGGCTTGCTTGAAGGCTTGCTGCTCTCTTTGCTGCTTTCCTTTTTGGAGGATTCGCGTTTCGAGCTTTCCTCTTTCGCGCTTTCTTTTTTGGAACTTTCCTCTTTTGAAGAAGCGGCACTGCTCTCTTTTTCGCTTTCGGCGCTCTCTTCGCCGCTCTCTTCACTGCTTAACAGCTCTTCGAACGACTCTTCCAGGGAAGAAAGCTGTGCAATGCCGAGCTCGCCTTCCTGCGTGATACCCGCATACGGGTCGGAAGAAAGGTCGTACACCGCGGTTTTATCAAGCACATCGGCGCCAAGCACGGTCGATGCCGCAAAAACAGACATCGCAATGCCGAGTGCCGCAAGCTGCAGTCCGAGTTTGCCGATGCGCTTGTTCGATTCGTCCGGTCTTTTATGCATACGGGTTCGCCTTTCCGTGCTGCTTGACCCATACACCCGGCATGATCATGTCCTTGTTCTCGGTCGCACCCGCGGTGTTAACGCTGTACGATTCGCCCGGACGGACTTTTCGTGCAACAACGATCATGCGGTACGGTGTCGGAACCTCGGAGGTGAGGTTTTCGCAGGTCGAAAGCGTCAGGAATTCGTCGCCGTAGTGATAATCGACAGTCGTGTTGAAGAACGAACGGCGGTCGATCTCGGTCATAAAGCGATTGTATTCGCTCTCGGTCATATCGATGTAGTTGTGATAGCCAAAATAATCCGGAAGGTCCTTGTCGACCTCAACAAGGCACGCCGCAATGATCTTGTACGATTCGCGTCCGTACGCGGTGTCAAAGCGGACGACCGGATTCTGGCGGTAAAACGCGAGGTTTTTGTAATTTTTCAGATACGCAAAGTACGAGCCGTTTGCGGCATCGTGTCCGTATACCGTAACATTCATGCTGTGGTTCTTTGCGGTGAACTCCGCGCGGTAGTCGATGAACGGGATACCGAGCACCGCTTTTCCGTAGAAGTTATGGTTTAAATAGTATTTGTTGTCCGTTCCCTGTACAACGACACTCTTGATGTCCGTCTGCGGGATCCAGATATAGCCTTTAATATCCTTGTTGACGGCGTGTGCGGCTTCAAAATCATCGATCACGCCCGTCTCCGGGTTGAGCGATACTTCGCTGCTCACCGGCGCTTCGCTCTCTTCTTCAAAAAGCGATTCGTCAACCAAATAGAGATCGTTCGCCGCCTGTTCGTCGGTCTCGATCGTATAGTATTTGATCACGTTTGAGGCGATGCCGACAAGCGCCGCCAAAAAGCACAGCAGACAAAGAAGCGTCAGAATTCTGCGCACGTCAAACGGCTTTTTCTTTTTCGGTTCCATGTTTTCCATTCGGACCGGTTCCTCCTTTTTCATAATAAGCGTTACACGCCGAGCGCGCGTAAAGCAAGCTCCAGCACACGGCAGACCGACTCGCCGCGGATCGCCTCGCGGTCGTTGCCGCAAAGCTCTGAAAGCTGCAGCCGCTGTGCAAATGTGTTTTCTTCCGTTGCCGCCGCGATATATACGGTGCCGACCGGTTTTTCCGGTGTGCCGCCGGTCGGTCCGGCGATACCGGTAACAGCGATGCCGAGATCGGCATTTGCCGCTTTGCGGATACCCCGTGCCATCTCTTTTGCACACGGTTCGCTCACCGCGCCATACTGCGCCAGCGTTTCGTGCGATACACCGAGCACACTCTCTTTGATGCGGTTTGCATACGTCACCGCGCTGTATTCCAGCACAGCGGATGCGCCGGAGACGGACGTGAGCGCCGCCGTGACAAGGCCGCCGGTGCAGCTTTCCGCCGCCGCAACGGTCATTTTTCGTTCGCTGAGCGCTTCAACAAGCGCTTTCGCCAGTTTGATTCGGCGGTCCATATTACCACTCCATGCGGATGACTTTTTCTTCGATGTTGTCGATTGCTTCCTGGATCAGCGGCTCAAAGTCGAACAGCGCCTGCGATTCCTCAACGTATTTGAGCGTCGGGCGGGTTTTCGGGCGTTTCGGCGTAAATACCGTGCAGCAGTCCTCATACGGCAGGATGGAGGTTTCAAACGTGCCGATCTCGCGTGCGATCTTCACGATATCGACCTTATCCATACCGATCAGCGGACGGAATACCGGGCGGTCGGATGCCGCATTCGTTGCCGCAAGCGAGAGGATCGTCTGGCTTGCGACCTGACCGAGGCTTTCGCCGGTGATCAGCGCCGGGATATCCTCGCGTGCCGCGATGCGGATCGCGATCTCCATCATCAAGCGGCGCATAATGATCGTAAAGAGCTCTTCCGGACAGTTATCGCGGAGTGCCTCCTGGATTTTCGTGAACGGAACGCAGTAGAACGTGATGTTGCCGGTGTACTCGGTGAGGATCTTGAGCAAAGTCTCAACCTTATCGAGTGCGCGGTCGGAGGTGTACGGCGGGCTGACGAAGTGCATCGCCGAGAGCTTTAAGCCGCGGCGCGCCATCATATAGCCGGCAACCGGGCTGTCGATACCGCCGGAAACAAGCAGCATTGCCTCGCCGCTCGAGGAAATCGGCATACCGCCCGCACCTTTGATCTGCGGACCGTGGATATAGGCCGCCATATCGCGGACTTCGATGTTTACGACCATATCCGGATTTCTTACGTCAACGCGCAGGTGCGGATATGCCGCCAGCAGCTCGCCGCCGATCTCTGCGCAAATCTGCGGAGACGGAACCGGGAAGTTCTTGTCGGCGCGTTTTGCCTCGACCTTAAACGTGCGGATGCTCTCCATCGACTCGCGCAGGTATTCAACCGCATCCTTGCGGATCACATCGAAGTCTTTTTCGGTTACGAGTGCGCGGGAATACGCCGCAATACCGAACACCTTGCCGACTGCCTCGCATACCTCGTCGAGATCGATATCCTCGTCGAGCGGGCGGAGCGAGATCGTCGACTGCGAGCGTTTGATCTCGAATTTGCCGAACTGTTTGACTCTCCAGCGGATATTTTTTACCAGCACGTCTTCAAACGTACTGCGGTTTAAACCTTTGAGGGCGATCTCGCCCATTTTAATCAGAACAACTTCTCTCATAATTCTCTCCTGTATCTTTCGCGTTATCGCTGTTTTACGAGGGTATTCAGGCCGGTTTGGATTGCCGCAACAAGTTTGTCGAGCATCTCCGGTGTCGTCTCCGGCGAAAAGCTGATGCGCAGCGTTTCGTCCGATGTCATTTTGTCAAGTCCGAGTGCGGCAAGCACGTAGCTCTGTTTGCCTTTTGCACACGCACTGCCCGAGGAAACGTAGATCTCCTCGCGCTCGAGGAAATGCAGCATCGTCTCCGAACGGATACCGTACACCGCCATGCTCACGATATGCGGCGCACACGGCGTCATTTTGTGGAAGCGGATCTGCGGTACCTCTGCCGCCGCTTCTTCCAGATGTACGCGAAGCGCGGCGTAATGCTCACGGTTTTTCATGAGCGATGCTTTTCCCGCCTTTGCCGCCGCACCGAACGATGCGATCAGCGGAACCGACTCCGTGCCGCTTCTGAGATTGTTCTGCTGTCCGCCGCCGTGGATCTGCGCCACAATGCGCACACCTTTTTTGACGTACAGCGCGCCGATGCCTTTTGGTGCATAGACCTTGTGACCCGAAATGCTCATCAGGTCGATCGGCGAATTTTTCAGCTTGATCGGCAGCTTCAAAAACGCCTGAACCGCATCGGTATGGAACAGCACTTCCGGGTTTTTGCGTTTGACCGCTTTTGCGATCGCCTCAACCGGAAGAACAAGACCCGTCTCGTTGTTGACCCACATCGCCGAAACGAGGATCGTATCCTTATCGCATTCCTTTTCAAAGCACGCCGGCGTATAATTTCCGTTTTCGTCCGGATATACTTTCACGACGGTGAATCCGCGCTTTGCGAGCTCCTCCGCCGCTTCCAGAACGGACGGATGCTCGATCGCCGAAACGAGGATCTTGTTGCCGCGGCGTTTTTTCGCCTCAGCCGCGCCGAAAAGTGCTAAGTTGTTCGATTCCGTTGCACCCGACGTGAACAGAATTTCCGCCGGATCGCACGAGAGTGCCGACGCAAGGCCTGCACGCGCCTCATTCATATATTTTTCCGCTTCAAAGCCTTTTCTGTGCAGTGAGGACGGGTTTCCGTACGCCTGCTCCATGGCAAAAACGGCGGCTTCCACCGCCTCTTTGCACGGCTTTGTCGTGGCACTGTTATCGAGATAGATTTCCATAAGTCTCTCCTTCATCGGCCGCCTGCGCAGACCGACAGATATACAGTATTATTGTACCGCCAAATCGCAAAAAGCGCAACCCTTTTGCGCATAAAGGCGTGATACTTCGGTGAAACTACTGTAAAAAGAAAAGGAAGAGGAAAAACCATGACCTTTACAAACCGCCGCACCGCCGTGCGCTTTATAAGCTTCATCATCGCTGTCATCGCCGTGCTCTCGCTTCTGGCTTTGCGCTATAAGCTGCAGGCCGGCATCGCCGAGCGCAAGCTTTCGCATAATCTTTCACAAAACGTCACCGACCTGATTACCTACTCCGGCAATATCGAAAGCGGGCTCACCAAAATCCGCTATGCAAACACCGCGCCGATGCTCGCCGTGCTTGCCGGCGACCTGCGCCGGGAGGCCGCTTTCGCCAAAGAAGCTCTCGATGCACTTCCCGTTTCCTATGAGCGCGTGTTTAACACAAACAAGCTGCTTTCCCAGGTGGGCGATTACTGCGTGAGCCTTTCGAAAAAATACAGCAAAGGCGGTCGGATGACCGATGCCGAACGGACGAATCTCTCCCGCCTGCTTTCTTATTGCGAACAGATGCAGGACGAGCTTGCCGTCATCGCCGATGAGCTGGCAACCGGGAGTCTGAATTATGGTATATTGACCAAAGAGCTCACGGAAACCCCGTCAAAGAACAATAGCCGGATCGAAGGATTTTCGGAATTTGAAGAGGGTTTTTCGGGTTATCCTTCGCTCATTTACGACGGTCCGTTTTCCGATCATATTCTCCGGCAGAAGCCGCGCGCAACGGTCGGCACATTCACCGCACTTGTGGATGAAGCCGCCGAAACCGCCGCAAACGCGCTCGGCGTCTCTGCGGAAGAACTCACCGTCGAGGATATGGAGTATTCCAACATGGAGTCGTTTTGTTTCTCCACCGACAGCGCATACGTGATCGTAACCAAGCAGGGCGGCTATCTGTGCAGTATCGTTCGCGGCCGCACACCGCAAAGCGCCGTTCTTCCTGCCGAAAAAGCGGTCGAAATGGCACATCAGCACCTCACAAAACTCGGTTTTCACGATTTAAAGCCTTCGTATTATGAAATCGGCGGCAACGTTTTAACCGCCAATTTTGCCGCGGAGCAGGACGGCGTTACGCTGTATCCCGATCTGATCAAGGTAAATATGGCACTGGATAACGGCGAAATGCTGTCCGTTGATGCCCGCGGTTACCTGATGAATCACACCGACCGCGGCCGCCTTCTTCCGTCCATTCCGGAAACAGAAGCCCGCAAAGCGCTGAGTCCGCTGCTCCGCGTAAAAGAGACCGATCTCTGCGTCATCCCGACGGACGGATTAAAGGAAGTTCTCTGCTGGGAATTCCTTTGTGAAAGCGAGGAAACGGACGATATTCTGGTTTATATCAACGCCGAAACCGGTTTGGAAGAACAGCTCCTTTTGCTCCTGATCAGCGAAAACGGCGAGCTGACGATTTAATTCCAAATTCCAGTTTCTTGACAACATGTCGCTTTCCTCTTTACAGCGAATAAATTTCGTGCTATACTACAAACACAGAGATTTTGCTCTCTGCGTTTTTATAAGACGGCCGCCGCGCACTGTGCGCATTCCCGACTTCTCATTCACGAACTGTGCCGTCTTTTTTAAAATTTGCTATCTTCGTACCCTTTCTTTGACAAACCGCGGGGGGATGACAGAAATGTCATCCCTCCGCGGTTTTTTTGCGGATTCATTTTGGCAGCATCCGCGCGGCGGTTTCTTTTCTCTCTCCTGCTTTAGTATAACAGGGATTCTTCGTCATTTTCGTCAACTTTCAAAGAAACGGAAAAAAACGTGCTGTCGTGCAGGAAATCTTCTTCTTTTTTCGTTTTCGGATTTTCATTCCCGCTTTCCTGTGATACAATGAACACAACAAAACACCGTTTTTATCAGGAAAGGGGTATTCACCATGGCACTCGTTACGTTCAATTTCGAAAGCAAGTATATCGGCTTCAATCAGGGCGTCTCCGTCATCCTGCCGGATAAACCCTGGAATCTCACACCGCGCGAATTTTACGAAAGCGGCAAAAAATACAAAGTGCTCTGGCTTTTGCACGGAACGGGCGGCGACCATACCGACTGGATCCGCAAATCCAACATCGAGATCTACGCCGCCGAAAAACAGCTCATCGTCGTGATGCCGAGCGGCTTCAACGCCGACTATACGAACTGGCCGGGCTATGCAAACGGGCTCAATATGGGCGATTTTCTCACCGAAGAACTGATGCCGATGATTCATAACTGGCTTCCTGCATCCGATAAGCCGGAGGATAACTTCATCGCCGGTCTTTCGATGGGCGGCCGCGGCGTGATGAAATACCTGCTCGATCATCCGGAAAAATTCGCGGCAGGCGCCGTTCTCTCGGCCGCACCGCGCGATCTGTCGAAAGCGAAAACCGAGGACGATCTCTTCAAAGACTTTATGGCGGGCACGCTCCGTGCGAAAAATCAGTTTGCCAACGCCGGCGGTTTCGAAGGCTTTCTTGCAAGCGGCGAAAACGCGTGGGACCGCATCACAAAGATGCACAAAGCCGGCACGCTCCCGAAAATGCTGTTCGCCTGCGGCAAAAAGGATTTCCTCTATAAAAACTATATGAAGTTTAAAAAATACTGCCTTGCCGAGCAGATTCCGGTCGAATTCTTCGAATTGCCGAAGCTTTCGCACGAATGGCGTTTCTGGGACGCTTCGATTCAGAAAGCGCTCGAATTCTTCGGTCTGTAAGTTCCATCTTTTATCAAAGGAGTGTATGTTCATGTGTACAATCGCAGGCTATGCGGGAAAACGCCGTGCGGCGCCGATCCTGCTGGAGATGATGCGAAAAATCGAATTTATCGATGGCGGTGTTGCCACCGGTATTGCCACAATCCATGAAGGCAAACTGTACTACGCTAAGATTCAGGGCAGTGTTGATACATTGATCCGTGCAACAAACGCGCTGGAACTGCCGGGAACCGTTGGCATTATCCACACGCGCCCGGGTGCGGACTTTATCTCGATGACCCATCCGTACCGCGATGCCGATGAAAAACTCGCCATGGTTGAAAACGGCACGACAATGGGAACCGGCACGGAAGAGTTCTGGGCGCTGCAGCGTGACCTGATGAATGCCTTTCTCGACCGCGGTATCGAATCGCGCGCGCAGTACGACCTTGATCCGGTGATCAACGCACGCACGCAGATGAAAAACGGCCGCTCATTTTACTATATTGAGCCGTTTGCGCTCACTGTCGGCGATCGCATCAAAAACGCCGCCGATAAAAAG
>JBGUUS010000081.1:0-7820 GCA_045133675.1 Oscillospiraceae bacterium
GCCGTTTCAAGCTCAGTAACGTAAAAATCATCACCCGGCGTAAGATTGCGTTCCACATCAAAATCGCAGGTGTGCACTTTCGAATACTGCAGCTTCTTTTCGCCGTTGCGGTCAAACAGAATCACGCTGTTTTTCGGACCGGTCGGGCAAGTCTCAAGAAGTGTGATGCCGATTGCCATATCGAGTTCTTTTGCCAAAACAGCATGTGCTTTGATAAACGGAGAATCTGCACCGATTGCGTCCGCGCACCATTTTTCAACCGGAGGATTATAGATATCATATCCGTTTGACCACATCTCCGGAAAAAGCGCGATATCGGCACTCATTTCTTTGGCTTTGATGCAGGCTTCGGTTCCTTTTTCAAGATTGCCGGCAAGCGAACCGGTCGGCGCAATCTGTAAAAGCGCAATATTCAGATGGTTCATGTTATCTCCTTTTATGTGACGGTTCTCTTCTTCATTTTTCAGGAAGATCCATCAGCATATTGATCGTGCGGTAGATCTCACCGCACCACGGACACTTCCAGTCGTTGTTGCTTTTCTTTGCTTTTTTATGCAGATAAACAAGGAGTGCTTTTTCGCATTTCGGACACACAGTGGGCTCTTCGCGCCACAGCCTTTTTAAGAAAGCAACCTCGCTGTCGCGGTTTTTCGTATACATATTCACACCCAGCCGAAACATTCGAAATCCGGCGTGTACTCCACGCGGCAGATCTCGCAGTAATCGAGCTTATGTACGCCGGTATATCTGCGGATGACACCGCCGTGCGAAACGACGATGATCTTTTGATAACCACGGGCATAATATGCATCCAAAACAGCTTTCGTGCGGGAGATGATCTCACCGACCGTCTCCCATTTGCGCGTTTCACCGGCAGGATATTCGCCGAGACAGCGGTTGAATTCCTCGTGCAGAGCAATATCCTCCGCTTCGCTTTTGAGCTGATACGTTTTATCGGAGAGGAACTCGTGCAGATTCAGTTCAACAGCTATGTCGATTCCGGTGTTTTTCGAGAGGATCGCCGCGGTCTGCATCGCACGGGTATACGGCGAAGTCAGGATCAGTTGTGCGCCGGTAAGCAGCGGACTTTTCGAAGCCGCAGCCGCCTGTTCGATACCGCGTGCGGTGAGCGGTGCAAGATCGCGGCCGTGTCCGATAAAGCCGCGCGCATCCACACCCGATTTATCCGGCTGTCCGTGGCGGACAAACAGAATCTCCATGACGTTTCCTCCTGTGATTATTTTCGTTTCAGAATTTCCATTCTTTTTTCAAAATCGCATACTGCAGCGTGTTTTCATAAAGAGGTGTACCGTCTGGATTGTTGACGAACGATACGAACTCTTTGAATTCGCCTTCTTTGCGCATACCGAGCTTTTCGCAAAGGCGCTGACTCGATACGTTATAATCTTCGGTATATGCGTAAATACGTCGCGCTCCCTTTTGTGTGAAAAGATAGTCAAAGAAAGCGCGCGCCGCTTCAAACGCATAGCCTTTGCCGCTATATGCAGGATTCAGCATCCAGCACGGGCTGAACGTGTCTTTTTCGCCGCCATCGTGATTTGTCGACTCCGGATAAGCGTCGATCTCACCGATCACTTTTCCGGTATCCTTCAGCACGATCGCGAAGTAATATTCCGTGTCTTCCGAACGGCGCTTTACCTCCGCCTCCGCTGCTTCGAGAGAATCGAGCTTCATACACGCAAAGCAGTTCACGGCCGGTTCTTCGAGATATTCCAATACATCTGCGCCGTCGCCTTCGCGAAACGGACGCAGAATCAGACGCTCGGTTTCAAGCATATCGGTTCTCCTCTTTCTGCAGTATCAACTGATATAACTGATAAAATTTTCTTCTGTTAACTCGTAATCGACCGACGATTGCGGATGCCCAAGCTGGTCTTTCCACGAATCAATATTGACACGCAGCTTTTGAAAGCCGAGTGATTCGTATACGTGTTGTGCTCTCACGTTCGTCAGATTGGTATCAAGTACGATCTTTACACAGCCGTTGCGAAACAGCCAATCAATCAACATACTCAGCACTCTTCTGCCGACACCGCGATTCTGGCAGTCGGTTTCACAGATTTTGATGCCGATCTCAGCAATGCCGTCTGCGATATTGCGATAATTGCACTCACCGACCAGTCGGTTATTTTCTTCAATCACCAGGAATCCGGAACCGAGCCCTTTGATCACTTCTTCTTCGGTTATTCCCAGTCCGTTCGGAAAACCGGCGTGCGCCATAACCGCGCCGTCATTCCACCAGGCAGCAATCTGTTTTGCATCGAAGGTCTCAGCCTGCCGTATGGTCAGGTTTTCATATTGCAGATACATTTTCAATTCATTCCTTACTAAAGCTCACGATGCATTCTACGTGGTGGGTACGCGGGAACATATCAACCGGGATGATCTCGTTGACGCGGTAGCCTTTTTCTTTTAAAAGTGCCGTATCGCGTGCCGCAGTGGACGGATTGCACGAAACCATAACGAGGCGTTTGGGTGCCATCTCGGCAATCGCGGAAATAACCGTTTCATCAAGGCCTTTACGCGGCGGATCGACCACGATCACATCCGGGCGGATTCCTTCTTTTGCAAAGCGCGAAGCGGCTTCGCCGGCATCCGCGCAGATGAACGATGCGTTTTCGATGTTGTTCATTGCGGCGTTTTTCTTCGCGTTTTCGATTGCTTCCGGTACGATCTCCGCACCGATCAGACGGTTAACGCGGTTTGCCGCAGCAAGACCGATCGTACCCGCACCGCAGTAGAGATCAATAAGCGTATCCGTCGGTTTTAACTCTGCGCAGGAGAGTGCTTTTTCATAGAGCACTTCTGCCTGATCGCGGTTGACCTGATAGAACGAAAGCGGAGAAAGCTCAATTTTGACACCGCAGAGGATATCCGTGATCGTGTCGCTGCCCCAAAGAGTAATACACTCATTTCCGAGAATGACGTTCGTTTTTTCCGGATTGACGTTTAAAATAACGCTCTTGATCTGCGGGAAACGTTTAACAAGCGCATCGGCGATCGGTTTGAACACGCCGAATTTTGCGCGTGTTGCAACAAAGCAGACCATCAGCTCGCCGGTCTTTTCCGCCATACGCAGATACAGGTGGCGCAGAAGACCTTTGTGCGTCTCCTCGTTATAGATCGGCACGCGCTGACCTTCCACGAATTTGCAGACTGCTGCGCGCACTTCTTCAAACAGCGGCGAATGCAGCGAGCAGGTATTGCACGGGATGATACGGTGGCTTCTGCGTGCATAGAACCCACAGATCACTCTGCCTTCTTTGTCTACACCGAACGGATACTGTGCTTTGTTGCGGTATGCCGATTCACGCGCGCTTCCGATAATCGGAGAAACCGGTGTTTCAATGCGGCCAAGGCGCAAAAAGGCGTCGCGGACAACCTGCTCTTTTGCCTCACACTCAGCCTGATACGACAGATGGCGGTATACACAGCCGCCGCAGCGAGGAAATGCCGAGCAATCCGGATCGACACGGTCTTTTGAAGGCACCAACACCTTCATCAGTTTGCCGAAGCCGTACGTGTTGCGTTTTTGCACAAGCTTAACAAGGCAGACCTCGCCCGGTGCAACATCCGGCACGAAAACTGCGAAGTCGCCTATTCTTCCGACACCGTTGCCTTCGCTCGTCATACCGGTGATCGTGATTTCATAATCGTTGTTCTTTAAAAGTTCCATAACTACCCGCCTGTGCAAACATTTATTCAGAATGCATTATAACATAACGGAAAAATTCATGCAATTCCTTTCTCTTCATTTTATCGGACAACCTTCTTTTTGATTGACATTCCCGCCTTTCTTTCTTATAATCAAAATATCAAATACTGTTTTTTACAGGAGGTTTTCGCTATGGTATTCCCGTACTATCAGGACCCGCAGGTCGTTAGAGTTAATACGATGCCAAACCGCGCATACTACATTCCGTTCGATCCGGCTGCTCCGGCGGATGGCAAGCTTGATAATATCCGCGTGCTGATGCTCAACGGAAAATGGGATTTCCGTTTCTTTGAGTCGATGGCTGATTTCGTTATGGAGCCGGACGGTTTTGACAAAATCGACGTTCCGTCCAACTGGCAGATGAAGGGTTATGACGCACACCAGTACACGAATGTGCAGTATCCGATTCCATTCAACCCGCCTTATGTTCCGAAAAAGAATCCGTGCGGCCTTTACCGCCGTTATTTTGCCCTGCACAAGGTTGAAGGCCAGCGCTATTACATCAACTTTGAAGGCGTTGATTCCTGCCATTATCTCTATATCAACGGCGCGTTCGTCGGTTACAGCCAGGTTTCGCATTCCACCGCGGAATATGACATCACCGACTTTGTAAAAGACGGCGAAAACGAGATCCGCGTGATCGTTTTGAAATGGTGCGACGGCACGTATTATGAGGACCAGGACAAACTGCGTATGTCGGGCATTTTCCGCGACGTATATGTTCTCACCCGTCCGGAAAAACACGTCCGCAACTATAAAATCCGTACGATGATCGGCAAAAACGGCGCACCGAGCACCGTTGCTGTTATTTTTGAAGATGCCGAACTTTTAAAACACGTTTCTCTCGCCGACGCTGCCGGAAATATTCTGCACGAAGCGGATGTTGCAGGCAGAAGCGTAAGCTTTGAGGTGTTGGATGCAAATCTCTGGAGCGCAGAAACACCGTATCTGTACACCCTCACGATCCGCACACCGAATGAGTGCATCAAAGAGCGTGTCGGTATCCGCGAAATCTGCATCAAAGATAAAATCGTCTGGTTCAACGGCGAAAAGATCAAGTTCAAGGGTGTAAACCGCCACGACAGCTATACCGATACCGGTTACGTTGCGTCCATTGAGCAGATCCGTGCAGATATGAAGCTGATGAAAGAGCACAACGTCAACGCGATCCGTACTTCCCACTATCCGAACAGACCGGAGTTTTATCAGCTTGCCGATCAGTACGGCTTCTATGTTATCGACGAAGCGGATATCGAAGCACACGGCCAGGTTAATGCGGAAGCGGATTATTCCGGCTTTAACTATGCTCTGCTCTCGAACAATCCGGAATGGGAGCTCACAGTCGTTGACCGCATCGAGCGTCTCGTAGAGCGCGATATCAACCGCCCGTGCGTCGTTATGTGGTCGATGGGCAACGAAAGCGGCTACGGCATCTGCTTCAAAGCAGGCATCAAACGCGCAAATGAGATCGACGGCACCCGCCCGATTCACTACGAATCCATGAACCCGCCGAAAGAGACGTTTGAAACCGAGACATTCTCCGATATCGATTCTTACAGCACGATGTATCCGTCCTTTGAATGGATCGATGCATTCTTCAAACGCGAAAACGAGACCCGCCCGCTCATCCTCTGCGAGTTTGCACACGCAATGGGCAACGGCCCGGGCAGCCTTGAGGAGTACTACGATCTCTTCTATTCGCACGACGATTTCTGCGGTGGCTTCGTATGGGAGTGGTGTGACCACACCGTACTGCTCGGCGAGAAAAACGGCAAGAAATTCTACGGCTATGGCGGCGACTTCGGCGAATTCCCGCACGACGGCAACTTCTGCATGGACGGTCTCGTCTATCCGGACAGAACACCGCACACCGGCTTGAAAGAACTGAAAAATGCTGCCCGCCCGGCACATATCCACTATAATGACGGCAAGCTTTCGATCGAAAGCAAGCTGCTGTTCGCTAACCTCAACGATGTTCTCTATCTCAAATGGGAGATCAAAAAAGAGGCCGAAACCGTTGCCTGCGGCGAAGTTCAGAACGTGAACGTTCCGGCTGGTGCAACTGTCGCGCTTCCGATCGAACTGCCGGAGGTAAAAGGCGCACGCGTATTCTTGAAAGTTACGATGTATGCAAAATACGCAACCGCTCTCGTTGCGGCAGGTCACGAAATGGGCTTTGAACAGTTCGACCTCTCTACCGAAAAGGCAGACATCGTTATCCCGGCAGAAGAAACCGCAATCGCTGTTGAAGATACCCGTGACGCAATCGTGCTGACCGGCAAAGATTTCAAATATGCATTCTGCAAAGAAAACGGAACGCTCGCTTATATGGAATATGCAGGCAGTGTTCTTCTCGACGCGCCGGCAAACTACGACTTCTACCGCGCACCGACCGATAATGACAGAAACCTCAAAGGTCTGTGGCAGACGGAAGGTCTCGACCGCGTGATCCCGTATACCTACGAAATCACAACCGAGTGCTTTGACGGTGGTGTCCGTATCATCTGCCCGATGTCGTACAGTGTTATCTCCCGCCTTGATATCGCAAAAGCAAACACGGTATGGACCGTATATAACTCCGGTGCCGTTACCGTTCGCGCTGATGTCAAAAAGCGTGAAACTGTCACCTGGCTGCCGCGCTTCGGTCTGCGTTTCATGCTCGACCGCTCGTTTGACGACTGCACCTATTTTGCATTCGGTCCGCACGAAAGCTATGCGGACAAGCGCATCAGCACATACAAAGACCGCTTCACCGCAAAAGTTGATGCAATGCACGAAGACTATATCATGCCGCAGGAAAACGGCTCGCACTACGGCGCGGATTACGTTGCACTCGAAAACGAAAAAGTCCGCCTGACCGCTTATTCCCCGGCACAGTTCAGCTTCAATGTCTCGCCGTATACCCGCGAAGAGCTTGAGCGTGCAATGCACAACTGCGAACTCGTCGAATCCGGAAAAACCGTACTCACGCTTGACTATAAGATGAGCGGTGTCGGTTCCGAAAGCTGCGGTCCGCGTCTGCCGGAAAAATACCAGCTCAACGAAAACGAATTCACACTGGAATTCACCCTCGTTCCGGAAGCAAAATAAACCGATATAAATGCAAAGCCCTCAGCCTTTCGGCTGAGGGTTTTGTTTTGCTGTTATATCAGTTGTTAAATACCTTCTTTGCAATATCGACGCTTTCTTTCGCGTCCTTTGCGTAGAAATCCGCGCCGATCTGTGCGGCATATTCCGGTGTGAGTACCGCGCCGCCGACCATGATTTTACACGGAACTTCTTTTTCACGAAGCAGCGCGATCGTTTGTGCCATGCTTTTGAGTGTTGTCGTCATCAGAGCGCTCAAACCGATCAACGGAATTTCCTGCTCGATTGCTGTCTGAACAACCGTTTCCGGTTCGACATCCTTGCCGAGATCGACCACCGTGAAGCCGTAGTTTTCCAGCAGAACTTTAACGATGTTTTTGCCGATGTCATGCACATCGCCTTTGACGGTTGCAAGCAGGATCCTGCCGCGGCTCACCTGTTCGCTGCCGTTTGCTGCAATATGTGCTTTGATGACCTCAAAAGCCGCCTGTGCCGCGGACGCGCACAGAATCAGCTGTGGAAGGAAGATCTTTCCCTTCTCAAAAAGGATTCCCGCTTCATCCAGCGGCGGAATCAGCATTGTATCAACAATCTCCATCGCATCGTGCGTTTTCAAAAGTTCTTCCGTAAGCGATGCCGCTTTGTGTTTTAATCCGTTTTTCACTGCACTAAAGAGTGTGACTTCCTCGACTTTTGGCATAGGTGCAGCTTTCACATCACCGTATGCCGCAACGTATTCTGCGGCGTTTTTATCGTCATTGGTAAGCAGCGCACACGCACGCACCGCACCCATCATATCTTCGTTATTCGGATTGAGGATCGGCAGATCAAGGCCCGCACCGATCGCAAGCGTTAAAAACGTGCGGTTTAAAAGCGCGCGGTTCGGCAGACCGAACGAGATGTTCGAAACGCCGAGAACAGTTTTGACACCGAGTTTCTCTTTAACCATAGAAAGCGCCTTGAGCGTTTCCATTGCCGCATCCTGTTCAGCAGACGC
>JBGUUS010000082.1:0-5314 GCA_045133675.1 Oscillospiraceae bacterium
AATATGCGGATGTAGCTCATCTGGTAGAGCGCCACCTTGCCAAGGTGGAGGTAGCGAGTTCGAGCCTCGTCATCCGCTCCATTAAAAACACCGTTCACGAATGTGAACGGTGTTTTTCGTTTTCCTGTTTTTTGTTTCCTTTTGTCGAAAAATGATTGCAAAACGTGTTCTCCCGTGATAAGATAAAAACAATAAAATCTCATCAGGAGGGGTTTACCCATGGCAAAAGAGAAAAAAGAAAAGAAAAAGATCAAAATAGTTGAAGAGTTCAAAGCGTTTGTATCCCGCGGCAACGTTGTGGATATGGCTGTCGGTATCATTGTTGGTGCTGCGTTTACGGCTATTGTAACCTCGCTGGTTAACGACGTAATTATGCCGTTCATCGGTACGATCACCGGCGGTGTTAACTTCACCGATCTCAAATACATCATCACTGCAGCAAACGAAGAACTCGGCATTGCAGAAGTTGCGATCCGCTACGGCGCGTTCATTCAGAAAATCGTTGACTTTTTGATCATTGCATTTGTTGTATTCACGATGATTAAACTGCTCAGCCTTCTGCAGCGCAAAAAAGAAGCTGAGAAAAAAGAAGAAGCTCCGGCTGCTCCGCCGGCACCGGCAGAAGATATCGTTCTTCTCACCGAGATCCGCGATCTGCTGAAAGGTAAAGCGGAAGAAGCCGAATAACTTAAACCCTGCATGAAAGAACACATCCGAACCGGATGTGTTCTTTTTTTATCTTAATGATGATTTTATTATAATAAATAATTGACAATAGTATGTGATATACAGTATAATTAACGTAAAGAGAAGCAAGGAAGTGAGAGGATGGGAGAAGAAAAGGATCTGCTGCTTTCGTACAGCTCGGAACTGCGCCGCGGAACGCTGGTGTTAAGTGTACTCGGCTGCCTCAAAACGGAAAAATACGGCTATTTGTTGGTGCAGGAGCTGTGCGAGGGCGGCATCGAGATCGATCCGGGTACGTTGTATCCGCTTTTGCGGCGTCTGGAGAAACAGGGGTTGCTGCAAAGCCGATGGGATACGCAGGAGGCGAAACCGCGCAAATACTATCGACGCACCCGGTACGGCGATGAACTGTTTGAAGCATTGCTTTTACAGTGGAAGCGCCTTTCAAAGGATATGGCTGTGATTTTGAAGGAGGATGACGTATGAATCACGAGGAAATGATCCGTCGGTATATTTATGAAGTGACGCGGCGCGTAGAACGGAAACAGCGTGACGAAGCGGAAAAGGAACTGCAGGAACTGATCAGCGATATGCTGCAGGAGCGCGGCGGTGAAGCACATACCGAAGATGTGCTCAAAGAGCTGGGAGATCCGGCCAAATTCGCGCAGAAATACCGCGGTGAAAACCGTTTTTTGATCGGTCCGGAGCTGTTCGATCACTATGTATGGGTGCTCAAAATCGTGCTGCTCTGCGTGATCGGCGGTCTTGTGATCGCGGGTTTGGCTGATATCATCTTTTCCGGATCAATCACCGATTCTCTGTTTGAGGCCGGATTGACTGTTGCCAGTGTGCCGCAGGCACTGCTCACAGCGTTTGGCGCAGTCACACTGATCTTTGCTGTTATGGAGCATTTGAAGATCCGCGTGGATCTGAACGGACAAAAGACCGAATGGCAGCCTTCTATGCTGCCGGAAGCACCGCCGAAGCAGGCGCGGATCAGCCGCGGCGATACGATCGTTTCGATCGTGTTCACGGTGATCTTTGCAACCGTTGTGCTGTTTGTACCGCAGATCTTCTCGTTTTGGTACACAGAAAATGAAGCGGTTACGGTAATCCCGGTGTTCAACCTGAATGCGTGGAGCGGAATTGCCGCGGTCTGGTTTTTCAGTCTGATGATCGGTCTGGTGTGCGATGTGATCAAGCTGGTGAAAGGCTACTGGTGCCGATCGGTGCTGATTACCGAGATTGTATGCGGTCTCGCACAGCTTGGACTGCTTGCGGTCGTCTTCTTTTTACTCTCGCCGTGGAATCCGGGCTTGTTTGAAGGAATCATCGAAGCGGCGCCGCATTGGCCGGAGAATTTCGTCCGCGGGATTGAACAGGCAAAACCGCTGTTTGAAAATGGCGGATTCTACCTTTCGCAGGGCGTTTTCGCGATTCTTTCACTGTGTACGTTCTTCGAACTCGCTTCGGCGGTATATAAGACGCTGCGTTACGGCAGAAAATAAAGCGAAAAACGGTGTATCCAAATCGGATACACCGTTTCTTGTTGCATTTCTTGCGCAAATGCAGTATGCTTAAAGAAAACGGCAGGAGGATGAGGGTATGAAAGAAATTCGGCTTGGAACGATCGGTTCCGGTTTTATCGTACACAATATTCTGGATAACGTAGCAGTAACGGATGGAATCCGTCTGGAAGCGGTGTATTCACGCAAGGAGGCGACGGGAAAAGCGCTTGCTGAAAAATACGGCGCACAGAAAGTCTATACGGATATGGATGCGTTTTTGAGCGATGCGGATATCGATCTCGTGTATATTGCGACGCCGAACCTTTTACACTATGAACAGGCGAAAAAGGCGCTTCTTGCAGGAAAGAACGTATTGCTCGAAAAACCGTTCTGCACGAAAGCGGAGCACGCACGCGAACTTGTACAAATTGCAAAAGAGCGCGGCTTGTATCTGATCGACGCGGTGCCGCCGGCATTTGGCGAAAATTTTGAAATTGTAAAACGCGAACTTCCAAAACTCGGCCGTATTCGTCTTGTTATGTCGAACTTCAGCCAGTATTCGAGCCGCTACGATAAATTCCTGAATGATGAACTGCCGAACATCTTCAATCCGGAGCTTGCGGGCGGCTGTCTGATGGATATCAATTTCTATAACGTCTATCTGAATATCGCGCTGTTCGGAAAACCGGAGGAAGCGGTATATTATCCGAATATCAACAAAGGTCTCATTGACACCTCCGGTTCCGTTATTCTCAAATATCCGGATTTCGTGAGCCAGAACGCCGGTGCCAAAGATACCTGGGGCATAAACTTCTTCCAGATTGAAGGCGAGAAAGGTTACATCTATATCAAAGACGGCGCAGGTGTGCTGACGGATGTCCGCGTGGTAACAAAAGAGGGCGAAACACTTTATAACGAACAGCCGAAACCGGACCGTTGGTATTACGAAGTACAGAAAGTGACCGAGCTTCTGCTTAACGGCGATCGTGCCGCATTTGAACGCGGTCTTGACGTTATGCTCAACACGGTTGAAGTTATGGAGCAGATGAGAAGAAAAGCCGGTATTGTATTCCCGATGGACTAAACTAAATAATGACGACAAAAACGCATCCGAAAACGGATGCGTTTTTCTTTTGCATATTTTCCGCTTCCGGTTCATAGAATTCGGCAAACGGAAAGGAGAAAGGACATGGCACAAGCATTTGAACAGGCAGTAAAGCAGCTGCCGGCGGAGTGGTGCGGTGTATTGCAGAAAATCCCGCAAAGACAGCGGTGCGGTGTGCGGGAAATCACTTTTCGCGTCGGAAAAGCGATTACACTGACAACGGCGGACGGCGTTTGCTTTATGGAGCGAAACGGAAATTTCACGCCGTTTCCGCCGCGCGGTAACACGCTGACATCCGAGGAAGTCAACCGCTGTCTGCGGCATCTTACACAGTATTCGCTGCACGCCTTTGAGACAGAGCTTTGCGGCGGCTATCTTACACTGCAGGGCGGTCACCGGTGCGGTATTGCCGGACACGCCGTGTATAAAGAAGGAGCACTCTCATACGTGCGAGACGTATCCACGGTCAGCATCCGGGTTGCGCGAGAGATCAGAGGCCTTTCACAGCCGGTTTTAAAGCGGCTGTATTATGGAGAACGGATTCCTTCCGTGCTGATTCTGGGCGCACCGGGCAGCGGAAAAACAACACTTCTTCGCGATATAATCCGTGGACTTGCAGACGGCGAAGCCGGACGTTACGTCCGTGTTGCCGTTGTGGATGAACGAGGCGAACTCGGCGCCGCACGCCAGGGTGCACCGCAGTACGATCTCGGCTTGGCATCCGATCTGCTGGATGGATTTTATAAGACGGACGGGATGCTGTTTGCTCTTCGATCGCTTGCGCCGCAGGTCATTGCGGTGGATGAAATTGCCGCGGAATCGGATCAATCCGCTGTCCGTAAGGTGCAGTACGGCGGAGTATCGCTTCTTGCTTCGGCGCACGCATCTTCGGTTGAAGAGGCATATCGGCGGGACGGGATCGGCGAACTCCTGCGAAACGGAACCTTTGATTATGCAGTTGTGCTGGAAGATGCAAAAACACCCGGAAAGGTTGCACGAATCGAACCAGTCATAAAGCGGAAGGAGAAATCGGAATGCGGCTGATTTCGGCGGTGCTGCTGGTGCTTTGCGGCGGTATTCTTGGGGTTTGGCTCAGTACGCGGTATAAACGACGGGTGGAAGCATTATCGTGCTGTATGCTTTTTCTGGAACGGATGGCGGCGCTTTTATCGCTGGAAACGGTACCGACGGGCGAACTCTTTGCGCGTCTTGCGGCGATGGAAGAACTGAAAGAACTTTCCTTCATCCGGGAAACGGCCGAACGTCTTACGGTATCCTGTGATTTTCCCACAGTATTTATGGGTTCGCTTGCTTTTGCGCAAAAGGACGGACTGCTGCCGGAGGATTGCGCGATATTAAAACCGCTTTGCGGCCTGATCGGAGCATACGAATTGCCAAGACAGCTTGATGGAATTGAAGCGGTGAAAACGGCGGTATCATCACAGCAGAAAAAGGCAAAGAGCATTTCGGAAAAGGAAGGAAAACTTGTGCGGTCGCTCGGTATCCTGGGCGGTGTTGCCGCGGCAATCTTTGTAATATAACGGAGGCGAAGAAAATTGGATGTGGATCTTATTTTCAAAATTGCCGCGATCGGCATCATCGTGGCGGTTTTAAATCAGATACTGGTGCGTTCCGGTCGTGAAGAACAAGCGATGCTGACGACGCTTGCCGGATTGATCGTTGTGCTGATGATGGTGGTATATGAAATCAAGGATCTGTTTGATGTGATCAAGCGTGTGTTTGGGTTGTGAGGATGTATGGATTTTTTGCAGACAGCTGCCTTTGCGATCGTATCGGCACTGATTTGCCTGCTTTTGCGGCAATATCGGCCGGAAATTGCGGTGGGTGCAGCGGTTTTGTGCGGCGCGCTCTTATTAACGGAAATTCTGTGTGCATTGGTTCCTGTGATAGAAACGCTGCACGGATTGACAGCAAAAGCCGGGATATCGGATATGTATCTGCAGGCGATATTGAAGGCACTCGGCATCTGCTATGTAGCACAGCTGGCGTCCGA
>JBGUUS010000083.1:0-19105 GCA_045133675.1 Oscillospiraceae bacterium
CCGCACAGTGGACCGTAACCGGATCGGGCGCTGCAATCGTCTCGCACGTGGACACCGCGCCGTATCTTCTCGCTGCCGCTGTCGGTAGAATCGTGGATATGGGTATTACCGATATCAACAATATGGGTGCGGCGATGGCACCTGCTGCAGCCGATACGCTCATCCGCTTTTTTCACGCAACCGGCACACGCCCGTCCGAATACGATCTGATCCTCACCGGCGATCTCGGCTTCGTTGGCTCGTCACTTCTCTATGAGCTCACCGAGCGCGACGGCTATATCATCCGCACGCGCCATAACGACTGCGGTATGATGATCTTCGACCGCGAAAAGCAGGACGTTCACGCGGGCGGCTCCGGCTGCGGATGCAGTGCATCGGTGCTCTGCTCGTTCATTCTGAGTGAGATCAAAAAAGGAAGATTAAACCGTGTGCTTTTCCTTGCAACCGGTGCCTTGATGTCCACCGTCAGCAATCAGCAGGGCGAAACGATTCCGTCGATCGCACACCTGCTTTTGATCACATCGAAAAAGGAGGCTTTCCCGTGGGATTTTTCGCCGACTGTATGAAGGCGTTCGTTTTGGGTGGTATTTTCTGCGCGATCGGTCAGCTTCTCATCGACTATACAAAACTCACGCCGGCGCGCATCCTGGTATCGTTCGTTGTTACCGGTGTTTTGCTGGGCGCGCTCGGCGTATATCAGCCGATTCTCGAATGGGGTGGTGCAGGTGCCTCCGTGCCGCTCACCGGTTTCGGCGCCAACCTTGCAAAAGGTGTAAAGGAAGCTGTCGACAAAGAAGGTTTGATCGGTGCGGTCAAAGGCGGACTCACTGCCTGCAGCGGCGGCATTACGTTCGCTCTCCTTGCCGGTATGGTTGTCTCCGTTTTCTGCAAACCGAAGGATAAGGGATGAAAAACCGGGCGGATCAATCGATCCGCCCGGTTCCTTTTTATTCGTCCAACAGTGTGCTGTAATAGTAAACCGGCATCGCACTCCAGGCGTGGCAGAGACTGCCTGCGCCGTCAAAGTCCGCTTCGCCCAGTTCGGTTTCCCAGAACGTCGTCGCACCTGCGTCGAGCATTCTTTCGTATTTGGCATCGATCTGTACCAGAATATAGTCTTTATACGATGCATCAACTTTCAAGAGTGCGTCGTATTTAAAGCACAGCATACTCAGCGTTGCCGGTGTAAAGCCGGATTCCGCCGAAGCGAGTTTTTCCGCAATCGCTTTTGCGCGTTCGCCGTCTGCCGCACCGCAGAGGATCGCCAGCGCATTGACGAGTTCACTCGCCTTTTCATCCGTTATGCTGTTTTTGTATTCGCCGCGCGCTTCGCTGTAAAACATCGCGTTGACCGAAGCGTTCACCTTTTCGGCGATCGCACCGTAATCCGCCTCTTTTCCGAGAAGATCGGCCATCGTCTGCATGTTCTGCAGTGCGATCGAGAACAGACAGTTCAGTGCCGCATCAAAAGTCTTCGGTGTTTCTTCAAAGAGATTTCCCGAGAGACCTTCCGACCATTCGTAGAAGTTCCAGTGCCACTTATCCGTCCAGTTTAAAAGCGCATCGCCATCCATCTGCCGGATAAATACGTCCATCAGCGAAACGAGCTTATTCCAGATGATACGCAGCAGTGTGATATCGCCCGAATGACGGGTGTATTCCAAAACGGAGGTAAAATAGTGCAGTGAGAACGATGGAATCGTCAGCTCGCCGTCGTTTGGAATGCAGATCGGCAGAAGACCGTCTTCGCGGTTATCCTTGCTCATCAAAAGCAGCGTTGCGCGCGGCATCCGGTATTCCGAAAAGGCGTAGTATCCGCAAAGCATCTGGTTGCGGCTGTCCATCGCATAAAGCGCCTGCTCGCGCCACGGTGTATCCTCATAATGATCGTGCACGCAGAGCTCCAGCGTTTTGACCGAGGCATCCCAGATACGCTTGCGAAGCGGATCGGACGGTGCTTTGCCGGTATGCTTGAACGGATAATCCACCGGTGTTACCGTCATTGTTTCAATCGCAACCGGCGCTTCGGCAAATACCTCAAGATAGCGCAGACCGAGGCGGCGGAACGGGTTCATATAGGTGTTTTCGCCTGCGCGAACCTGCAGCTCCACACTGAAATCACGGCCGCCGATATCCCAGCGCACACCGCCGTCAACGATATGCTCGCCATAGCAGATTTTTACGCTCTGTTCTTTTTCGGAAGAAAGCTTCACCGTCAAAAAGCCGACGCTCTCTTTTCCGAGGTCATAGAGATAGTGTGTGCCGTTCTCCGCTTTGATGCATGCCGATTCCTGCGGCTGTCCGATCACACATTTATTCACCGGACGGAGGTTCAGCACCGGATCCTGCGGAACAATTACACTCGGCGAAAAACCGTCGAGCTCGCCGCGCATCCAGTTATCTTCTTTCGTCAGATCATATGCAAACGAAAAGCCGAGCTGACCGGTGATGTTTTTCTCAAGTCCGTTATGATACGTGCGGCTGATGCGCGAAAGCGTTTTTTCGCAGGAATGACAGCGCGGTTTGTCGTCGGCATACACCTCATAATAAACCGCCGCTTTTCCCGGGAAATAGCTCATATTCGATGCGCCGTAGTGCCACACAACGATTGCAAGATCGTTATCGCCCTCTACGCAGTATTTCGTCAGATCGATCAGATCCGCAACCTTATAGTGCGGATAGTCCGGATACTGGCCGCTTTCCGCCAGCACGCCGTTTACATACACCGCATAGTTGGAATCCGCAGAGATCATGATCTCTGCGCGTCCTTCTTCATATAAAAAGCGGTCGTAGAACTCGGCGTAGCAGTCGTTTTGCAGCGGCGCGTCCGCCCAGATCCATTTCGTATTCGTGAACATCATATGCTTTTCCTCCTTACGGATTGCTCAGTGCCGGTGCAAAGAAGTGGAAATGATCCAGATACAGCGTGCTGTCCGCATCCGGTTTCAGCACAAAGCAGATATCCGCAACATCACCGAGCGGTTCTTTGAGCGCGATCATCGCATTTACTCCCTGGAAATCGGCTTTTTCCGCGCCAACACGTGCCGATCCGATCAGACGACCGTTTTCATCGCCCTCATACAGTTCGATCACACCGCCGGTTCCGGTATACATACCGGACAGAGCGACGCCTTCTTTATCGGCGAGATTGCGCACCTTCGGGTATACAACTACGGCTTCCTGATCGCTGAACACCGCAAAGGATCCGCCGTAGATCGTCTTTGCATACATTTTTTTGACATTCTCGCCGCGCATAAACCATTCCGCTTCGATGCGGTTCCAGTCGGAATCGTACTGACCGACACCGTATTCCACAATCAGCGGATCAGTCATCAGCTCACCGTTTTCACCGATATGCACATAGCACATACCGCTGCTGCGGTACTGACCGTAGTGGTCGACAACGGTGATCGCGTTGAAAATCTGTCCGTTCCACTCAAAATAGCTGGTGTGATCGTTGCTCGCGCCGGTATGACCCATGAATTCATACGGACCGTAGATATTGTCCGAAATCGCATAGAATCCGCCATAGGTCAGATAGTATTTGCCGTTGAATTTGTTGATCGAGGCTTTGTCATCCGCAGGATGATTGACGAGAAGCGGCCGCGGTGTTTCGGCAAGTGAGATCATATCCTCATTGAGTCTTGCGATAAAATAGCCGCAGCCTTCGCCGTAACACCATGCCGGTCCGCCGAAAATCAGATAGAACTCGCCGTCGTCATCCTCAAAAACGCAGGGATCGTATTCTCTCGTCGTCGTAACCGTTCCGTCCAGAAGCGGTTTTCCCAAAACGTCCACGAACGGACCCGCCGGAGAGTCACCGACAACAACACCGGTTCTCTCGTTTCCGTCGGAGAAATAGTAGTAGTATTTTCCGTTGCGTTTGGCACAGTCAACTGCCCAGCACCTGTCGGACGATCCCATAAAAAAGTCCTCCGGACGCACCGTGCTTTCAAACCGCCATTCCACACAGTCCGCACTCGACCAGATCTGCCAGTCGTGCATGCGGTAATCCGGACTGCCCGGGTTTGCATCGTGTGTAGCGTAAAGCCATACTCTGCCGTCAAACACGTGCATATGCGGGTCGCAGACACCCATACGCGGAATAATCGGGTTCTTTTTACACCGAACCGTTTTCTTCTCCACTTCAGCTCATCTCCTTTACCATTCTCTTATTTTTCCGCCGCGGCAATATCGTCGGGTTCATCCTCGGTGATAATATAGCCGTGTTTCGGCAGATCCGGGTTTACATTGCTTCTCGGTACGATCCGGATATCCTCCAGCGTTTCCGGCTTCGTTTCCTTTGCCTTGCCGCAGAAAATTCTCTCCCAAAGAGACCGCTTTTTCATTGCCGCGCATCCTTTCCTGTGAAAAAAGCACCCGTATCGGGTGCTTTTTCTTTATTTGCTTCTGATATATTCGTCGATTGCTTTTGCGGCTTTTTTGCCTGCACCCATCGCAAGGATAACGGTAGCCGCACCGGTTACCGCGTCGCCGCCGGCATAAATGCCTTCGCGCGAAGTAAGACCCGTCTCTTCTTCGGCGATGATACAGCCGCGGCGGTTCGTTGCAAGACCTTCCGTCGTGCTGCGGATCAGCGGGTTCGGCGAAGTGCCGATCGCCATAATCACACAGTCAACATCCATAACGAACTCACTGCCCTGTTTTACAACCGGGCTGCGGCGGCCGGAGGCGTCCGGTTCGCCGAGTTCCATCTTCACGCATTCCATACCCGCAACGAACTTATGCTCGTTTCCGATAATCTGCGTCGGATTGGTCAGCACGTCGAAAATGATGCCTTCTTCCATCGCGTGTTCAACTTCTTCGCGGCGTGCCGGCATCTCATCGAGCGAGCGGCGGTATACGATATGTACTTCCTCCGCACCGAGACGCATTGCACAGCGTGCGGCGTCCATAGCAACGTTGCCGCCGCCGACAACTGCAACTTTCTTTGCGTGCTGGATCGGCGTTGCGCTGTCGCTGCGGTATGCTTTCATCAGGTTTACACGGGTCAAAAACTCATTTGCGGAGTATACACCTTTGAGGTTTTCGCCCGGGATATTCATAAAGCGCGGCAGACCTGCACCCGAACCGATGAATACCGCTTCAAAGCCGTCTTCAAACAGTTCGTCAACGGACAGAACTTTGCCGATAACCATATTCGTCTCGACTTTAACGCCGATCGCTTTCAGGCCTTCTACCTCTTTTTGTACAATCGCTTTCGGCAGACGGAATTCCGGGATGCCGTAAACCAGTACACCGCCGGCCATATGCAGTGCTTCAAATACGGTTACTTCGTAACCTGCTTTCTGCAGATCGCCCGCACATGTAAGACCCGCCGGGCCTGCGCCTACAACCGCAACCTTATGACCGTTCGAAGCCGGTTTTTCCGGTGCGTTTTTTGCGTTTTTCATGTGCCAGTCGGCAACGAAGCGTTCCAGGCGGCCGATCGCAACCGGTTCACCTTTGATACCGCGCACACATTTCGATTCACACTGGGTTTCCTGCGGGCAGACACGGCCGCAAACAGCCGGAAGCGAGCTCGATTTCGTGAGGATCTCGTATGCACCCTCAAAATCACGCTCACGGATTTTTGCGATAAACGCCGGGATATCGATCGAAACCGGGCAGCCGTTGACACACGGTTTGTGCTTGCAGTTTAAGCAGCGGTTTGCCTCGTCGATTGCCTGTTCCTCGGTATAGCCGAGTGCAACCTCTTCAAAATTGCGGTTGCGGATATCCGGTGCCTGGGTCGGCATCTCGTTCTTTTTCAGCGACATATTCGGCATATCAGCGCACCTCCTTGAACAGATTGCAGGTTTTCTCGCGCTGCTGGGCTTCGTGCGCACGGTACATCGTGCTTCTCTCCATTGCTTCGTCGAAATCGACGAGATGGCCGTCAAAATCCGGGCCGTCTACGCAGGCGAATTTCGTCTCGCCGCCAACGGTCAGGCGGCAGCCGCCGCACATTCCCGTGCCGTCGATCATGATCGGGTTCATGCTGACGGTGGTTTTGATGCCGTACTCTTTCGTCAGCTTGCAGACGAATTTCATCATGATCAGCGGACCGATCGCAATAACTTCGTCGTACTGCTCGCCGGACTCGATCAGTTCTTTGAGCGCATCGGTAACAAGACCTTTTGTGCCGTAAGAGCCGTCATCGGTTTTGATGACGAGTTTATCGCTGACAGCGGCAAATGCATCTTCCAGGATAACGAGATCCTTGTTGCGGAAGCCGACGACGGAGTGCACCTCTGCGCCGAGCTCATGCAGCTTTTTGGCAACCGGATATGCGATCGCACAGCCGACACCGCCGCCGATTACAGCGACTTTTTTAAGACCTTCTACGTGAGACGGTGTGCCGAGCGGACCGACGAAATCGTGCAGGCAGTCACCCTCGTTCAAGTGGTTGAGTTTTTCGGTGGTTGCGCCGACGATCTGGAAAATGATCGTAACGGTGCCGTTTTCGCGGTCGTAGTCGGCAACGGTCAGCGGAATGCGCTCGCCGTCTTCGTCCACGCGCAGAATAATAAACTGACCCGGCTGTGCTTTTTTGGCGATGAGCGGTGCGTCGATCTCCATCAGCGTAACCGTCGGGTTCAGGATTTCTTTTCTCTTGATCGTAAACATGTTAATTCCCCATTTTATAAAGAACGCTAAAGTATCGGAAGGTAAAATCCGATACCTTATATTATGCTCCAAAAGGTGTAATTTGTAAAGAGGGAATTTTCCGATTTAACGCAGTAACACAAAAAGAAGGCTTCGGAAATTCTCCGAAGCCTTCTCGATTTAAAATCCATTGTATTCACTCATTCCGTATTTCAGCCGTCCCTGATACAGAATTTCGCGCAATTCATCCATAGAGGTATATTCGCCTTCGCCGCGCAGATATTCCGGAAGCCGTGCCGAATAAATTTGGTCGTCTTGCATCGGTATGATTGAACAACTCGGCGTAATCACCGCGTATCCAAATTGCTCGAAATAATCCTGATAATATGTCGGTGCAAACTCCGGATTTTTTTCAAAACCCGCTACATCCTGTTGCTCCTTCAGCATAACAAGGAACCACGGCGCATCTTCGCCGATGCTTACGCGCGAAAACGCCTCCGGAAGACTATGAATTTTGAAAGTGACTTCCGACTCCAGATTGTGCTTGATACGCGGATATGCCAAAGCGTCACCTCTGCTCACCTCATATACCGCAATCGGAAACGTAAGCTCCGAACCGGCATCCGTCAAGTTATAATACGTAGGTTTTTCTTCAAAGCATACCCGCATTGCAACGGACATGTGCTTATAAAACTCTTCTTCACTGATGTCCGCCCAATACGCCTGCGCATATCCCGGAGCATCCGTCTGAACGGCGGTAAAAGTCTTTCCTTTCGGCAGGAGAATCGCAACCGTCATTACAACCACTGCCATACAAATGATAACTGCCGGGAACAAAACGTTCGCGTTCAAATATTTTTTCTGCATAATTCAGCCTCCCTGACAAAGCGTACAACTGCAATAGCTTTTTTCAATTTTCTCATTGTCAAACATTCCTTTATAAATTTGATTATAACCTCCTTTTATTTCCGCGTCAATAAGTTCATTTTCATATTTATTCCTCTTTCCGCATATCTTTAAACTACGTCAACAGAAAGCCGGTGATCCCATCCGTCAAAAACTCACTGCTGTTTTGCTCGCCTTTTGCCTCGTGCTCGCTTGCTCCGCGCTTGAATATCTCGATCCGGATACGCGCGCCGTGCTTGCACCCGCCGAAAACAGCGTTTTACTCCCTGTCGTGATGTATCATCACATCTGCGAATCCTCCTCCCGATGGGGTGACTACGTCATTCCGCCCGAACAGTTTGAAGAAGACCTGCGTTTTCTCTCCGAACGCAGTTATCAAACCGTAACACCCGCACAGGTGCTCGATTTCGTTCAAAACGGAACACCTCTGCCGGATAAATGCGTGATGATCACCTTTGACGATGGATACGAAAGCACGTACGCCTATGCCTTTCCGCTGCTCGATCAGTATAAAATGAAAGCGGTGATCTCCGTAATCGGCTCCTATACCGAGCTTTACTCCAATCCGGATGAACCGCGGCACATCAACTATTCACACGCAAACTGGGAACAGCTGCGCGAGATGACCGACAGCGGCGTTTTTACAATCGGCAACCACTCGATGGATCTGCACCGCGACGGCACAAACGGCAGACGCAAAGGCATCGTGATCCGAAACGGCGAAAGCGAAACAGACTATCAATCGGCGCTTTCCGCCGATCTTTCCGCGCTCAACGCCCGGATGAAAGAAGAACTCGGTATCGCGCCGTTCGTGTTCGCTTATCCGTTCGGCGCACTTTGCAAAGAGGCAAAGCCGGTGCTTTCCGACCTCGGATTCACCGTATGGCTCACCTGTGCCGAAAAAGTGAATACGGTAACACAAGGACAGGAGATGCCCGTTATCCTCGGCCGGTTCAACCGTGCACACCGTTACGACACCGCCTCTTTTTTCAAAAAGCTCGGGATCTCTTAACTTCACAGAAACGTTGCAGGTTTCCGAAAATTCGTTATATCCGGTTCACAGCCGCGCAAAAAACGCGCGGTATAATAATCTCACAGAGAACAAACGATCCCACCGACATACCGCAAAGCACTGGCATTTTTTCTGAAGATATGGTATAATACAATTGTCAGAGGAACCGCCGCCGAAGCTGGCTTTGCCGCACAAACAAGGAGACGACGATGACCAATTTTCTGATGCAGACGCCCTTTCCGACGATTATTCTGTCGCCGGAAGCTATTCCGGAACCGCTCGGCCGATACGGTGTCGAGCTGCTGCACAACTTAAAGCACAATCAACCCGACCGTTACTGGCAGCTTATCTTTTCAGGTAAGCTGATGGAGACCGTTTACCGCCGCGAAAAAGAGATCAAGGAACTTCGCCTGACACTCTTAAAGGCGCTCGAGGAAAAATATCCGCGCCCGCGCCCGGCCTCTTTGATCGAAATTGCGCGGCACATGGATATACTCTCCGCCGCAGCCGACGAGGTCGCAGAAAAAGAACTGAAAAAAGCAATATAGCAAAAAGAAATCCGACCGGTTTCCGGTCGGATTTCTTTTTTAGAACAGAGACGATCATTAGTGGAATTGCGAATTATAAAGTGTGCTATAGAAACCGCCGGCTTTCATCAGTTCGTCGTGGTTTCCCTGCTCGGTGATCCGTCCGTTTTGCAAAACGAGGATCTTGTCGGCGTTCTGAATTGTCGAAAGGCGGTGCGCAATAACAAAGCACGTTCTGCCTTTCATCAGTTCATTCATTGCCTCCTGAATTTTGATCTCCGTGCGCGAGTCAACGTTCGACGTTGCCTCATCAAGGATCAGCATTGCCGAATCCGCGATCATTGCGCGGGCAATCGTAATCAGCTGGCGCTGGCCTTTCGAGATATTGACACCGTCGTCAGTGATAACGGTATCGTATCCGTCCGGCAGACTTTCGATATACGTATCGATGCGTGCCGCTTTCGCCGCCGCTTTCACTTCTTCAAATGTTGCATCTTCACGTCCGTATACAATATTTTCGTAGATCGTTCCGTGGAACAGCCACGTATCCTGCAGGACCATCGTATAGGCGCCGCGCACCGATTTTCGTGTCAGGTCGCGGATATCCACACCGTCAACCTTGACCGAACCGGCCGATACGTCGTAAAAGCGCATCAGCAAGCTGATGATCGTCGTTTTTCCGGCACCTGTCGGACCGACGATCGCAACCGTCTGCCCGGATTTTGCTTCAACGGAGAGATCTTTCAGCACGATCTTATCCTCTGTATAGCCGAAATCAACGTGTTCACAGGAGACGTCACCGTTGACATCCGCCAGTTCTTCAGCGTTTTCACGGTCCACGATCTCCGGTTCCTCATCAATAATGCGGAACACGCGCTCAGCCGCCGAAAAAGCCGACTGGAACTCGTGAATGATGTTTGCAAATTCGTTGATCGGTCCGGCGAACTTGCGGGCATACTGCACGAACTGTGCAACTCCGCCCAGCGTGATAAAAAACAGCGTTCCTTCTGCCGCCGGATTTCCCTGCGAGTACATATACAGCACGCCGCCGAGGATCATAACGAGCGAGATTGAAAGGTTGTTGATAAAGTTGACCGACGGGCCCATGATCGCGCCGTAATAATCGGCATCGTAATAGGCATCCATCGTTTCGGTATTTCGTTTATTGAAGCGGTCCGCGATTTCCTCCTCGCGCTCATATGCCTGAATCGTGCGACAGCCTGAAAGCATTTCTTCGGCATATCCGTTCAATTCACCCAGCTTGCGCGAGCGCTTGCTGAACAGCGGACGTACTTTTCTGGAGCGGAAACGCGTGAAAATAACCGCAATCGGCACCGTAACCGCAAAGACGAGGATCATCGGCTTTGAGATGTTCCACATGAAGATGAGCGAACCCACAACCGTGTAAATACTCGTCATAACCTGAACAAGGTCGTGCGAAAGCGAGGCGTTCACCGTATCGATATCGTAGGAAATGCGGCTTACGATATCGCCCGTCGGATGGGTATCGAAATATCCGACCGGAAGCGACGTGAGCTTTTCAAAGAGCTGCTTTCGCATCGTATAGACGATTTTTTGGCTGATGAACACCATCAGCGTTGCAAGAAGATATGCCGCAACGGCGGAAAGCAGATAGCAGACAAGCATCCAGAACACATTCGTCCATACCGCTTCGAACTGCACACCGCCCGGTGCGCTGATTGCATCGATCGCATCACCCGAATATTTCGGGCCGAGAAGCGCAAGCTGATTGGATAAGAAGGTCAGACCCGCCGCAAGTGCAAACAGATGCCAGTATTTCAAAACATAACCGCAGAGGCGGATCAGAATATGACCGCGAAACGGCCGCTTCTTTTCGGAAGGTTTACTCAACGAAAGCACCTCCCATCTGCGAATCGCTGATCTCCCGGTATTCTTCACAGGTTTCCAGCAAATGCTCGTGCTGTCCGATACCGATGATCTTTCCTTCATCCAAGACAAGGATCAGATCGCAGTCCTTGATCGAGCTGACGCGCTGTGCAACCGTTACCAGCGTGGTATCCTGCATATGCGCGGCAAGCGCATTGCGGAGTGCGGCGTCCGTTTTATAGTCGAGCGCCGAGGAGCTGTCGTCCAGAATCAGGATCTCCGGGCGAGCAGCGAGTGCGCGGGAAATCAGCACTCGCTGCTTCTGTCCGCCGGAGATATTCGTACCCTTCTGAGACAATTTGTGTTCATATCCATCCGCAAACGACATAATAAAGTCGTCAGCCTGCGCAATCTTCGCCGCATGAACGATCTGATCGTGAGAGACCGCACGGCCAAAGCGGATGTTCTCTTCGATGGTATCGGCATAGAGGAAGTCGTACTGCATAGCCGTGCCGAACATCGCATAGAGCTTTTCTTTATCGATGGTGCGGATATCCCGTCCATCGATATAAACCGCACCTTCATCCACATCATAAAACCGGAGAAGGAGCTTGATCAGCGTCGATTTGCCCGAACCGGTTGCACCGATAATACCGACGGAACCGCCGCGCGGAATCGAAAAGCTGATTTTATCGAGATCGTTGCGTTTTCCTTTATAGGAAAAGCTGACGTTTTCGAACATGATATGCGCGTCCGTTTTGATAGCCGGATATTCCTCTTCCGTTTTCAACGGAAGGTCCTCGCCGCTGTTTAAAACTTCGGCGATGCGGTTTGCGGAGGCAGCACTCTTTGTGTACATAACAAAGATGCGGGTGACCGACATCATTGCCATGGAAATCAGCGTGAAATACTGCATGAACGCAATGACGGTCTCCGCGCTGGAAAGGCCTTCCGCAACGCGGAATGCACTCAGCGCGATAACCGCAACGATACCGCCGTTCATCAAAAACGTCATGATCGGGTTAACGCTGCCCATGATAACACCGGCAACCGTCTCATCGTGGATCAGATTCCTGTTCACCTTATCGTAGCGGCGATGCTCATAATCCGCCTTCGAAAGCGCTTTGATCACGCGGATACCCTGTGCATCCTCGCGAACGACACGGATCATGCGGTCAACCGATTTCTGTACCTTTGTATAAAGCGGAACGCCCTTGCGCGAGATGAAATACACGATCACAAAAATAAGCGGAAGCATCGCGATCATCGCAAGCGAAAGATAAAGATCCATAAACAGCGTGATGAGAACGCCGCCGAACAGCAGTGTCGGTGCGCGAACACCCATGCGCTGCATCATATTGACGAAGTTGTGTACGTTATACGTGTCCGTCGTAATGCGCGATTCCAGCGACGGGATCGTGAATTCATCCGTTTGTGCCGCGGAAAGGCGCAGTGTTTTGATAAACAGATCCTTGCGGAGCTTTTCGGCGAAATTGCGCGAAACTTTTGCCGCCATACGGTTTGCGACGATATTGCCCAAAAGCGCAAGTCCGGCGAAGAGCACCATCAAGAGGCCCCACGAAACAATCGACCAGATATTCTGCAGGAAAACGACTTCCGCGAGGATATAACTCAGGATGTACGGAAGCATCAGCTCGGCGAGCGTGCCGCCGGTTTTGATGCAAAAGCCGAGCGCCATACGCGGAAAGTACGGCTTTAAGTACTGAATGATTTTTTTCACAGATTACAGCCGCCTTTCGGATAGACCATCCGGATTGACCGTTCGATCATTTTATCCAGAACGCGGTGGAATACCTCGAGTTCTTCCTCGCTGATATCCGCCGAGAGCATCCGGTTCCATTCGTCCGTAATGCGACGAACTTCCGGAAACACGTCGCGCATCTTCTGTGTTGGATAGACGAGTGTTTCGCGTTTATCCGTCTCGCTCGGGCGGCGCTCCACATAGCCGTTTTTCTCAAGCTGTGAAAGATGGCGCGTAACATTGCTCTTGTTCAGGCAGAGATGTTTTGCGAGTTTATCCTGCGACATTCCCGGATGATTGCACACCGCAAGCACATAGCTGTGATGCACGGCGATAAAATCATCATTTTTGAGCTGTTCGGTGCGGTACAACGCAATACAGCGGCTCAATATATTCAATCCTCGTGAAATTGCAGCCATAATATTCCTCCGATAATCGTTTCAAAAGAGACTGTTTCAAATGCAACTGTTTCATTTGAAACTATTTTATCACCGAAATTTCCAACTGTCAAGAAAAACGGGCGGAATCCGCCGATTCCGCCCGTTTGCTGTTATTTGATTTTACGGATCACATCGGTTACCTGTTTATGATACTCGATGTCGCGCCAAAGCGAGGTGAACTGCGGTCCGCAGAAATTCGACTGACAGTTGAACAGATATCCGTTCTTTGCGCCGAGTTCTGCCGCTTTAAGTCCGGCTTCTTTGATTACCGTCCAAGAAAGCATCGGGTGTTCCGCCCAAAGGATACTGCCCCAGCCTTCGGTACAGCCGATGGGAACACCGTACTGTTTTCCGGCTTTTGCAACAGTTTCGATCCGTTCCTCCATCCACTCAAAGCAGGAGGCCTTGTTTTTCTCCCACGAGGTGAGAATCGCCTCGTTCACCTGCTCGAAATAGAAATCGCCCGGAATCTTCACCTGCGCACCGGTATACGGTGCCGGATCGGTGTTCAGATACATCCGTGAAGGTTCACCGAAACCGCCGATATGCTCAAAATAGCCGGTATTCTCCAAGAAATTGCACGTCGCACGCTGAACCCAAATGTGAATATCGAAGAAGTCAAAATCCGAAAGATCGGTCTCCTCCAATTCTGCCTCAAACACATTATCAAAGCTTGCCGCAAAAGAAAGCTGCGGCCATCTTGCCTTCAGCCCGCGGATGACCGTGCGGAAATATCCGCGGAAGAATTCCTTCTGCCGTTCGTTCCATTTTCCCGGAACGAACGGATTTTTCCGGCTCTCCATCTGATGATACAGCCACGTGTTGCAGGCGCCGTTCGGAATTTCGTTATGCACGTCGACGTAAACGACATTGTCCAGGCAGTTATTCTCCGCAAGGAACTGCAGTGTCTCATCCCAGACGCGGATCAGCTCTTCCGGACCTTCCACAAGATCGTTCCGATGATCCCACATCGGTTTCAGCCATGTTGAAAGTGCTACGTATACGCCGCGCTCTTTCGCTTTGTGAATAAAGTCGACAATATCCCGCCGCGGATAACTGTATACCGTCCATGGGCTGCCCCATCTTGCAAATCCGAACTTCTGATGACTCACACCCGGCACATCCAGAAAGCGCTCGGCATTCGTTCCGTCCGGCGCGTTTGCAATATAGTGCGGGAATGCATCAATACGGACCGCATTATAGCCGCGCTCCACCAACTCGTCGAGTGCCTGTCCAAAATCTTCGAAACCGCCGCCTGCATACCGTCTGCGCAGCCACGAAGAATCCCACATTGCGATCGCAAGCGGTTTATTCAAATCGGTGATTTTCATACATCTTCATCCTTTCGCCGTTTTCTTTTTTTCTCATTATATGCCGCCGTTTTTTCACTGTCAAGAAAAACGGACGGGAGAAACCCGTCCGTGAAAAGTCCGTATAAAACAAAGAGACCGCTTACCGAAGTAAGCGGTCTTTATCTGGCGGATTACATCTGCTAGCTTATACCACACAAAGATTTCAAACAAAATTACTGCCAGAAATCCTTTAAAAATCTAGTTTCCAATTTCGTTAACATCTCACGGATCCGCAATAACTTGAAAAGCCTGTCACGTAAAAAATCAATACCTGTACAAACCAAATATATAGCGAGTCCTGTTCCCAAAACTACAGCAATCAGCTCAACCGTATTTAAAGAGGCGTACTCTACAAATCTGTTTTTCATAATATACGCCCATACATATTTGTGCACATGAATTATATACACACCAAAAGAAAGCGGTGCAAAAATCATGATTATTTTTTGAACAAATTTTCCGGTTTTCATTTTTGAAAAAACAACGACCAACATAATTCCCGCTAAAAGAATAGTCGGAGAAATATACGAGATAAGCGTCGTTTTCCATTTTACCGCTTCCGGATTCATAAGATTATGATACTCAACGATATGTAACTGTAGCCACGAAACCACCACGGCTGACAAATATAGCAGAAGTGCTACGACTGTCTTTATTTTCTTCTCAATTTCGCACTTTTTCATTATAGCGCCCAAAATATAAAGAAGCATCAGCCAAATTGCACTATAACCTTTATTCTCGTAGAACAGATCCGTATCTTGCCATATAGGTAAAACCGAAAACAGAACCACTATTGCAACACCACAAGCATATAACTGTTTTTTAGTTAATGCGTTAATGCCCTTATTAATTATTGGAATAAAGAAAAACGCCGCAAAATAAGCCGTAAAGTACCAATAATATTTTTCAGAAACCGGGAACAAAGCAGGCACGATATCTTGCTTCACTACTTTTTCATGGATAGCAACAAAAATCGTTGTTATTGTAACGGTATAAAAAACAACCTGCAGCCACAAATACGCAATACCCGAGTACTTGAATTTTGAATTTATTCCAACATAACCTGAGATTAACGCGTAACAATTAACCGCACAGTATGCAGCTGTTTCTAAAAACCACGCCGCCGACCACTGCGTACTCAATAATTCTGCATTTTTTAACACACCGCCTTGTCCTAAGACATGCAATATCGTTACCATCAGCATGGATACAATACGCAACAAATCGATGCCATAATTTCTTTCAGATTTCATGATCACCTATCCTCCAATGCAACAAAGAAGCCTCCCACCGAAGTGAGAGGCTTTTATCTGGCGGAGAGGGAGGGATTCGAACCCTCGATGAGCTTTCAACCCATACACGAGTTCCAGTCGTGCGCCATAAACCGGACTAGGCGACCTCTCCATGCGCTTTTTAAAGTGCTTTGTTATTATAACAAGTTCTAAGCAAAAAGTCAAGCACTTTTTTCGAAAAGATTGCAAGTTTTTATTTTTTGTTCTCCGCGCGTATTTTCCGTTTACTTCCCTGCTTCTCCGTGCTATACTGAAATCAAGAAATCCCGAGAAAAGGAGCAACCACGATGAAAACGACCATTATCCCGCAGATTCAAACGATTGAAGTCGGCGAAAATCCGATTTCGCTTGCTTCCTATTATCTGGCTGAAACGGTTTTGCAGGAATTCCCGAACGCACCGGCCATCTTCGCCGATAACACCCCACTCACCGGCGACAAACCGATCTTCTTTATCTTTGCCGACAACATTTCGGAAGAAGCATACCGCATCCGCGCCGCTGCAAACGGTATCGAGATTCATGCCTCCACATCCCGCGGTCTGATGTACGCGCTCTTCACACTCTCCGAACTCGACCTCATCAACGACGGCAATCTCTGCGAATTCACCGCATTCGACGGACCGGCTCTTCCGCTGCGCGGCCTTTCGGACGATATCTCGCGCGGTCAGATCTCAACATTCGAAAACTTCTGCGCAATCATCCGCCGTCTTGCCCGCTATAAATATAACACCTATATGCCGTATATCGAGGATGTTTTCCGTTTCGATTCCGTTCCGGCCTGGGGTAAATACAGCGATCCGCTCTCCAAAGATGAATGGAGAGCAATCATTGCCTATGCCGCTTCCTGGAATCTCGATGTACGTCCGATCGTCAACCTTCTCGGCCATTTCGATAAGTCGCGCCGTATCAAAGAAATTCAGCCGCTCACTCTCCGCTTGGAAGACGGCACACTGACCGATTGTATGGATCCGACCAAACCGGAAGTCCGCGAAATGATCGTCAAAATGCTCGCTGAGCTCGTCGAAGTGTTCGGCAAAGGCCCGATCCACTGCGGCGGCGACGAACCGCTCGGTTTAACACAGGTCTTCGGCGAGGAAAAAGCCGGCGATCTTTTCATTCAGCATTATACGTTCATCCACAGTGAACTCGAAAAACTCGGCTGCAGCCTGATGATGTATGCCGACTTCTTTGCTCCGCCCTGGGGTGACTACTCCGTTCCGGTTGACCGCGCAAAAGAGATCCCGGCAGGAACCGACTTTGTTTTCTGGGATTACGCATACCGCCCGGCATACCCGTTCGTTGACGCGCTCCACAACCAGAAAATCCGGATGCTGATGTCGCCGGGCACCTGGACGTGGAAACGCTTCGCCTGCGATATCCGCCAGTGCTACGATAACACGATGGGACTTCTCAAAGCAGATAACGGCCGCTCGCTCGGTATGGTCATGTCCTCCTGGGCAGATGGCGGCGATACCTTGCGCGAGCTCACCGCGCCGGGCGTTCTGATCGGCGGCAACTTCAGCTGGAATCCGCAGTCGGATTACGATTACGATACGACATACGCGCTTATCCACAAAACACTCTACGGCTTCGATGAAACACAGGCGAAATCCATCGATGCGCTTTATCACCACGACCGTCTGCTCTGGCGCGAGCATGAGCACGAGTTTAAACTCGAAATGTGGTTTGATCCGGAAAAACCGGTCGCTTATACCGAGCGTGCCAACGTGTCCGTCATCAAAGAGGCGCTCATCGAAGCGGAAAAAGCATACTATGCACTCAAACCGGCACGCAACATCGATGCATTCGAAGCGCTCGAGCTCACCATTGCCCGTGCGAAATTCACTGCCGATAAAATCGCGATCCTGCCGCACACACTTCCGGAGACGATCGAGGATGCAGCGGAATATGCAGACGGTGTGCTGAAACTTGCCGGCGACCTGCTTCCGGTCAAAGAACTGCACCAGAAACTCTGGTTCAAAACCAACCGCACCTCCGAATGGCCGATCTGTGAAGCGCGTTACGACGATCTTTATGATCAGCTGCGTATCCTCGCGCGCAACCTGCGCCTGCGCAGATATTTCGGAAAATAATCCTGCTATCACACGAAACGCCGTACCCGGCAGGGTACGGCGTTTTTTCATTTGACCGTTTTAAGTTTTGGACGAAGGGATTTAAACCGTTCTTTCCACTCTTTCGAAATGCGGAACGAATCACAAATCTTCTGGATAGCCTTGCCGTTGATATTGTAACGAAGTCCGTTATGTTCAAGCCACCGATAAACCGGTTCCGGTTCAAACACCGCAAGTGCACAAATCAGCCACGCCTGCGCCATCTGCACCGAATAGTGGTCATCGTCTTTAAACAGCGGGAAAATATCGGCAGCGCATTTTTGCTCCACGCGATCAATGAACAACACATATCCCCAGCGGCGGATAAACGGATCCGCACTCGCCGTGTACTCCTTCGCGTAAAGAAGTGCCCGTTCCAAATCGATATCCGCCGCATAGCGGATGAGGATATCTGTATGCCACCAATCGGAGAAAAAGAGATTTTCGTGAATAAACGCCATCTGCGCTTCTGCACCTTTGATCTGTTCCAGCGAAACATAGTAGTAAATCCGGTAAAACTGCTGCTCACGCAATACGCACGGTCGAAGCTCACTTACATCGGCTTTCTGCCGGATGTATCGTTTGATCAACTTATCGACATCCGCCGTCTTATAGTTTTCCGGCAGGGCGTCAAGATCACGCTGTACCTGCTCTCTCGCCAGTTTCATCTCTTATTCTCCTATATACGTAAACCGCCGGAAAACCTTTCCGTCGCGCTCCACCGTCTCATTCCACATCGATGCCGGGCGCACCCAAAGCTCACCTTCACCGTACAGCGCGCGATAGACCACCATCTTCTCGTCGCTTTCCGAATGGCGCGCAAGCCCGATCACTTCATATTCCATTCCTTTGAAATGGCGGTATTTTCCGAGTTTGATTTCGTCCGTCATTCGGTCTTTTCCTTCTTTGCGCCGAGTTTTGCGAACCATTTGAACGTCATCGGCCATACGCACGCCGCAAACATAACGATTGCGAAATAGCGGATACCCGTTTCGATCATATGACCGTTAAACAGCGCAACCAGAACCGGTTTCAGACCTGCTTTGATACCGAGAACCAGCGCAAGACCAACCGCAATTTTAATCAGCTGTGCCCACCATACGGCTTTTACATCGAAATTGATATATTTGCGATCGAGCCATGCCGAAAGCAGCATACCGGTGCTGCAGCCAAACAGCAGATATCCGTTTTTCACGCCGGATTCGAGGTTGTGCGGATCGATATCCGCCGGCCATGCGTTGAATTC
>JBGUUS010000084.1:0-39513 GCA_045133675.1 Oscillospiraceae bacterium
GAAATCGTTTTGTTTCTGTCTGGTGTATTCGGGTGTGTATCTTGCATTGCAGCAGACCGAACTGAGCTTTTTGCAGTACGATGCACAGGGTCATGATACTGTGTTCCCTGTAATCATCAGCGGCTTAATCAGCGGTCTCGTATACGGCGCGTGTATGCGCTTAAATGCTTCGACCGGCGGAACTGATATTGTTTCGAAGTATATCAGTAAGAAAAAGCCGAACTTGAATTTCTTCTGGATCACCTTCACGCTCAACGCAATCGTTGCCGCAGTTTCGTTCGTCGTTTATGCGGAAACGGCAGCTGACGGGACGATGATCTTTAACTACAAACCGGTTTGTCTGTGCATCCTGTATTGCTTTATTTCGAGCTATATGGGAAATGCGATCATTCGCGGTACAAAGAAAGCTTATAAATTTACGATCATAACTACACATGCCGAGGAGATTAACCGCGAAGTTATCACAAATCTGCATCATAGCACCACACAGATTCAGGCTATTGGTTCGTATACACAGGATACACGCGAAGTATTGATCTGTGTTGTGAATGCATATCAGGTGACCGATTTTCAGAATATTCTGAAAAAATACGACAATACTTTCGCCTTTTCCGAAATGGTAAATGAGACGTACGGAAATTTCGTGCGCGCAAAGTCGTAAGCTGTGGTGCCGGGAACGCGGGTGTGCAAATTCTGCATATTGCCTTTACAAAAGCGAGAAAAACGGGTATAATAATCAGTGTATAACATAGATTGATTCGTACGCCCGTCACAGAGAAGAAGACGCGGCTTTATAAAGAGAGAAAAAGCAAAAATACTTTATCGGGAAAGAAGGCGTGTATTATGCAGGATACCCTGAACTATGCGGCACGGCAGCAGGCGCTGGACGCATACGATTTTGGCGGTCCCGTGCTCGACCTTGCGCGTTTCGGCGGCGGTCACATCAACGAGACGTACTGTGTACGCGCAGAGCAGGCGGACGGCTCGATCCAGCGCTTCGTTTTGCAGCGTGTAAACAACAATGTATTCAAACGACCGGAAGATGTTGCGGAAAATATCGCAAACGTCACACATTATCTGCGTAAGATCATCCGTGCGGAAAACGGTAATCCGGAACGCGAAACGCTCCGTTTTTTGAAAACAAAACAGGGAAAAGACATTTTCCGTGACGGCGCCGGCGGTTACTGGCGTGTATATGTTTTCGTGGATGGTTCGTATACGCTGCAGCAGGTTGAAAAACCGGAGGACTTTTACAGTGCGGCAAAGGCGTTCGGCGGCTTTTTGTACCGTCTGCGCGATTTTGACGCTTCCATCCTGCACGAGACGATTCCGCAGTTCCACGATACACCGAAGCGCTTCCGCGATTTCTGCCGCGCTCTGGGCGACGATCCGTTCGGCCGTTCAAAAACCGTTTCCGATGAGATCGATTTCGTTCTCTCGCGCCGCAAGGACTGCTCGGTGATGATGGATCTTCTGGATGAAGGCAAACTGCCGCTGCGCGTTACGCACAACGACACGAAGCTCAACAACATCCTCTTTGACGAGAACACCGGCGATGCGCTCTGCGTTATCGACCTGGATACGATCATGCCGGGACTTTCGCTCTCCGATTTCGGTGATGCGATCCGTTTCGGTGCAACGACCGCCGCGGAGGATGAACCGGATCTTGATCTTGTTCATTTCGACCTGAACCTCTATGAGGTCTATGTAAAAGGTTATCTCGAGGGCACGAAAGGTGCGCTGACCGATACGGAGATCGAATATCTGCCGTGGGGCGCAAAGCTTTTGACGTTTGAATGCGGTATGCGATTCCTTGCCGACTATCTGCAGGGCGATACATATTTCCGCACGCGTTATCCGGACCATAACCTCGTTCGCGCACGCACCCAGTTCAAGCTCGTTTCCGATATGGAGGCACACTGGGACGAAATGCACGAAATCGTCAAAAAATATCGATAAGGACGGAGCACGGGATGTAAAAATCCCGTGCTTTCCTGTTTTTTACGAGAATTTTCACGATTTGTTCACCCATTCGGGAGAAAATGTGCTATACTATAATTATAAATTGGTTCATTTTATTTACTCAATTCAAAAACACAGAGGAGAGATCGGACATGGCTTTTGAAAAAATCATGGTAGTGGATGACGACCAGAACATCTGCGAGCTGCTTCGTTTATATCTCGAAAAAGAGGGTTACAACGTGATCCTTTGTCACGACGGCCAGGAGGCTGTTGCAAAATTCGGTGCGCTGAACCCGGATATGATGCTTTTGGACATCATGCTTCCGTCGCTTGACGGCTGGCAGGTCTGCCGCGAGATCCGCAAAAAATCGAATGTGCCGATCATCATGATCACGGCAAAAGGCGAGACCTTCGATAAAGTTCTCGGTCTTGAGCTGGGCGCGGACGACTATGTCGTAAAACCGTTTGATACCAAAGAGGTTGTTGCCCGCATCAAAGCCGTTCTGCGCCGTATCGGCCAGAACGTACAGACCGAGGAGGTCAAAGAGGTGTCCTACGACAAGCTCACGGTCAATATGACGCGCTATGAGCTCAAAGTCAACGGAAAGGTCGTTGACACGCCGCCCAAAGAGCTGGAGCTCTTGTTCCACCTTGCGGCAAACCCGAACCGCGTGTATACGCGCGATCAGCTTCTTGATGAAGTATGGGGCTTTGAATACTACGGTGACTCGCGCACCATCGACGTGCATATCAAACGTCTGCGCGAAAAACTCGAAGGCGTTTCGGAACAGTGGTCGCTCAAAACCGTATGGGGTGTCGGCTATAAATTCGAAGCGAAGGACGCACAGGGCGCGGAATAACCGCCGAAACGAAGAGGACTGCGAATGCAAAAGAGTATCTTTTCGAAATATTTTTCCATCTGTGCGGCGCTCGTCCTTGCCAGTGTTCTGATCCTCGGTGTGGTATTCCTCGTTTCTGCGATGCAGTTTTTTAAAGAAGATCAGCTTGAACGCATGGAAACCGCCGCAGAGCACACCGGCGAAATGGTTGCCGAATACTGGCACAGCAGCGATCCGGCGGATGCGGTCGTTTTAAAAGAGTATTTCGATACTGTCGCGGATTCGATGGGATCGGATATTTTTGTAACCGACCGAAACGGCAACACGCTCTACTGCACCGAACACGCGCCGTGCACGCATACCGACAGCGAGATCCCGCGCGATATTCTGCTGAAGATCCGCGACAACGGCAGCTATGCCGAAATGGGCAAGCTGGGCGCTTTATACAGCGAGCGGTATTACACCGTCGGTATTCCGGTTCAGACGAACGGCGGCACGCTGTACATCTTCGTATCGGCGCATGCAACGGGAAGGCAGCAGAATTTCATGGGCGAAATGACGGAGATCTTTCTGATTTCCGCCGTGCTCGTTCTGATCTTAACCTGTATTGCGGTGTATTTCATTACGATGCAGATGGTCAACCCGCTCAGAAAAATGGCGGAGGCGGCAACGAAATTCGGCCGCGGCGAGTTCGATACCCGCCTGGAGGTCACGGATTACGACGAGGTCGGTCAGCTGGCGATGGCGCTGAATAATATGGCGCAGTCGCTTTCGACAACGGAGAGTGCGCGCAGAAGCTTTACGGCGAATATCTCGCACGAGCTGAAAACGCCGATGACGACGATCTCCGGCTTTGTCGACGGTATTCTGGACGGCACAATCCCGCCGGCAGAACACAAGCACTATCTCTCGATTGTATCGGATGAGACAAAGCGCCTTTCGCGCCTTGTCCGCACGATGCTGAATCTCTCGCGCATTGAAGCCGGAGAGATGGAGATCAAACGCTCGAAATTCAATATGCTGGACACAATCGTGCAGTCACTGCTGCCGTTTGAGCGGCAGATCGAGGATAAACGCCTCGATATCCGCGGTCTCGATCACGAGAAGGTTGTTGTTGATGCCGATCCGGATCTCATCCATCAGGTGGTGTACAACCTGATCGAAAATGCGGTCAAGTTCGTAAACACGGACGGCTATCTGGAGTTCGGCTTTTCGAGCGATGTGCGCAACACGTACATCAGCATCAAAAACAGCGGCGAAGGACTCACAAAGGAAGAGATTCCGAAAATTTTCGACCGCTTTTATAAGACGGACCGTTCGCGCGGTCTTGATAAAAACGGCGTTGGTCTCGGCTTGTACATCGTTCGTTCGGTGGTTAAGCTGCACGGCGGCGAAATCGTGGTGAGAAGCAACGAAGGCGAATTTGTCGAGTTTGTTTTCTCGATCCCGCACAACCGCACGATGCCGAAATTCAGAAAGAACAATTCCTGATTGTCACAGAAGGGAGCAGTAAACGGGTATGCATGAGGAATTTCATTCTCCCGAAATAAACCAGAATCGGAATCCGCAGCCGCAGCAGCCGCAACAGCCGCAGGGCTGGGGCAATCAGCAGCAGTGGAATTTTTACGATTACGGCCCGATCGGTCAGCCGGCACCGCAGGAGCCGAAAAAACCGAAAAAGGAGAAAAAACCGGGCGGCGGAATCCGTGCGCTTGCGATCATTATGACGATTCTTTTCGTCATAACGGCGGCCGCCTTTGCCGGATATATCCTGATGGCGCCGGGTGTTTTGCCGCAGGATCAGCCGGACGTGAGCAGACCGGCGGTTGACGGCGATCTTTTTACCGAAGAAAAAACACCGGACGGCAATCTGAGCGAAGGTGTTGAAGGTGAGATCCTGACGAACCGACAGATCTATAAAAAGGTAAAACCGGCGGTTGTCGGCATCGTCTGCTATAACCGTTCTTCGATCGGTACACAGGCGGGCGGACAGGGTTCGGGCGTTATTATGCGCGAAGACGGCTATATCGTGACGAACAACCACGTCGTTCGCAGCGACGAGACGGGCGAACCGTATGACCGCATTGAAGTCATTCTCGCAAACGGCGACAGCTATTTTGCACAGTTCGTCGGCGGCGACCGGCAGTCCGATCTCGCTGTTTTGAAAATTGCGGCGGAAGGTCTGACACCGGCGGTGTTCGGACAGTCGGTTAAAATGCAGGTCGGCGACGAGGTTATGGCGATCGGCAATCCGAGCGGTATGGCGCTTGCGAGCAGCTTTACGCACGGCTACGTTTCGGCGATGAACCGCGAGGTCTATGTCTCGACGATCGGTTCCCATGTGGAATTCATGCAGACGGACGCGGCGATCAACCCGGGCAACTCCGGCGGTGCGCTCGTCAATGCATACGGACAGGTGATCGGCATCACGTCCGCAAAAATCGTGGAAGAGGGCTTTGAGGGTATCGGCTTTGCGATCCCGATCGATAACGCCAAACCGATCATCGAATCGCTGATCGCAAACGGATATGTTTCCGGCCGTGTACAGATCGGTATTACGTATACACCGGTATCCGAGGCGATTGCGGAATTAAACGGCATTCCGCGCGGTCTGCGTGTCATTGATTTTGACGAAAACGCCGACGTTGCCAAAAAAGGAATCAAACGCGGCGATATCATCACGAAGCTCGACCGCGTTGAAGTATATGACAGCGAGACAGTTGCACAGGCGCTTGTCGGCAAAAAACCGGGCGATACGATCACGCTGACGATTTACCGCGTTGACAGCGAAGGCCATGCGGAAATCCTGATGATCCAGGCGCTGCTTTCGGAAAAAGTTGAATAATTGAAAAAGCAGAGACACGTCAAAAGCGCGTCTCTGCTTTTTTATGCGAGCGGAGCGTCCTGCGGGCCGCTTTTCTGTGGGCGTGCGCCACGGCCTTCGCCGTTTCCGCGAAACGTCCTGCAAACTATCGTATGCCGGAGGCGGCGCGGCGGTGCAGACGGACGGAAACGCCCGAAAGCTGAAAAACGGCGGTGAATGTTTGAAAAAACGGTGTATAATCCGTAAAAATCTGAGAAATCACCGCTTTTTCCTTGACGGAGGAAGTGGAGTTTAGTAAAATAAAGATGGTGTATTCTCTCTACACCGCAATCATGAAAGAATCAACCCTTGATAAAGGAGTATTTATTTTGAATATCGTTTCCCCATCTATTCTTTCGGCGGACTTTGCGCGTCTTGCCGATGAACTCAAACGTATTCCGTCCGCACAGTGGGTGCATTTTGACGTTATGGATGGCCATTTCGTACCGAACATCACCGTCGGTATGCCGGTTCTGCTTTCGGTAAGAAAGGCAACGCACCACTTTCTCGACGTGCATCTGATGATCTCCGATCCGCTCCGCTATGCACCACAGTTTGCGAAAAACGGTGCGGGCATGATCTGCTTCCATCTGGAATCGGACAGCGACCCGATGGAGACGATTCGCGCAATCCGCGAACACGGCGCACAGGTCGGCATTGCAATCAAACCGGGCACGCCGGTTGAAAAGGTGTTCCCGTATCTGCCGGAAGTCGATATGGTTCTCGCCATGACGGTTGAACCGGGCTTTGGCGGACAGGCGTTCATCCCGTCGGTACTGCCGAAAATCCGTGCACTGCGCGAAAAAGCGGAAGAAATCGCACCGAACCTGCTGATTCAGGTTGACGGCGGCGTTAACCTTGAAACGGCAAAACTCTGCGTTGAAGCCGGTGCAAACGTGCTGGTTGCAGGCGCATACGTATTCAACAGTCCGGACCCGAACTCGACGGTCCGTATGCTGCAGCGCGCGTAAATCCGGCGAGTATGCCGACGGCATCTTTGCCGATCAAAAGCTCGGCGTGTTCCGAGAGAATCTGCTGGGCGTTCTCGCTTTCCTGCAGCAAAAAGCCGCTGTGGGTATTCAAAGCGGAGTCGGGACACTCCCGGTCTGTCAGCAGGACGTATCCGCCGCTGACCCGGTAGACGGCGCTTTCGCCGGTATGAACCGGCAAAAGCTCGGTGCACAGCGCGATCAGATGTTCAAAGGAATCCGCAAAGAGCGCTTTGACGGTCGTTTGAGGTGTTTGGCGCGATACACAGAGCAGACATCCGCCGTCTATATACGGATATGCTTCGATATGAATGCTCTGTGCGGCGGCATCAAACTGCAAAAGCAGGCCGGCCGCCCGGGACAGAGCAAGCAGAAATGCACGCGCTTTCGGATCGCGTTCGTTCAAAGCGGCGAACGTAAAGCCGTTTCGCTCCAGCTCTTCGGCTGTGAGAACGATGCGAAGATTGGCGGAATCGATGATTTCCGCTTTCAGATCAACCACTCCCTTTCAAAGATAACGGGATGCCCGTTTATTGTATGCAAACCGCGGCGGATTGATGATGCGCGGTGTTTTATGGAGGAAGAATATGGTTCAGACACAAGAAATTCAAACCGGTCTGACCCGGCAGAGACACGACGTGGATATCCTCGTCGTACTGATCGCGGTCAGCGTTATGCCGCTGTTTTTATACGGCATGCCGGCGTTCTGGCTGCTGCTGACGACGGTTCTCACTGCGGTTGCGGCGGAATATATCTGCCAGCGTGTCGCGGGAAAAAGACGCATTGAAAAAGGTGACCTCTCTTATCTGATTACGGCGTTTGTCACCGCGCTGCTGCTTCCGGCTTCTGCTCCGGTATGGGTCGGTGCGGCGGCGGTTACCTTCGCTCTTTGTGTGGCAAAGCACCCGTTCGGCGGACGCGGCGCCAACATTTTCAACCCGGCGGCTGCCGGTGTGGCTTTTGTCACGCTCTGCTGGCCGGAATTTTTCAAAAAATATCCGATCCCGTTTTCGCTGATTGACGGCGTGTATTCCTATATGGATTCGCCGGCGAGCACACTTCGTGTCGGCGGTACACCGAAAATCGGCAGACTGGATATGATCCTTGGCAATTTCGCCGGTCCGATGGGTGCAACCTGCGTGATCGTGCTGCTGTGCTGCCTTCTGTTTTTGGCTTATCGCCGCTCGGCCTGCATCCGTGCGATCATTCCGGCTTTCGGCGTTGTCGCAGTGGTCGCTGTTTTGTTCCCGCGCCTTGCAACCGGCAGAATCAACTCGCTTATTTTCGAGCTCTGCTCGGGCGCTTTGATGTTCGGCCTTACCTTCATGGTCAGCGATCCGGGTACACTGCCGAAGCTGAAATCCGGCCGTGTGGTATACGGCCTGCTGATCGGTGTTCTCGTTGTCATCTTCCGCCGTTTCGGTGCATTTGACATGGAAATGGCGTTCGTTATCCTGCTCGCAAACGCGCTGGCATCCGCCTGCGACGGTTATGCACTGTTTGTAATCAAACGGTTCAACCGCGTGAAAGCGCGCCTGTTCGAGAAAAAAGCCGCAAAAGCGGAGGAAAAGGCGGGTGACGGCAATGCTTAAAGCGTATTATCAGAAAAACCGCGAAAAGCTGCAGCGCTATAACGGTCTTTTGATGACCAACCCGATCACTGAGCGCGGCTTTATTCTTGCACCGGTTATCGTGGCGAGCTACAGCACGAAAAACGCACTTGCACTCGGCATTGCGTTTTCTATCATCACGTTTATCACCGTTATGCTCTCTGCGTTTATCCCGAAGAGCGTTCCGTATACGCTGCGTACGATCTTCTATTCGCTGATTGCGTGCGCGGTGTTCGTACCGACGGCAATGCTTGTGGAATGGATGTTCCCGGGCACGACGTATTCGCTCGGCGTATTCCTGCCGCTTCTTGTTGCCAACTCGCTGATCGTGATCAAGAGTAACTCGCGTTTCCATCAGCACAGCTACGGCTATATGGCGGTTGACGTATTCATGCACGCGGTTGGCTTCTTTGCCGTTATTGTACTGGTCGGTCTTGTGCGTGAGTTTTTTGGAAGCGGAACGCTGTTCGGCGCTCCGATCCATTCGTTCACCGTTCCGGCGCTGCTTCTGCCGTTTGCCGGTTTCATCGTGGTCGGCTTCTTTGCGGCAATTTCGCAGAGAATCCGCAATCATCTGGAAAGCCCGATTGAGGAGAAAAAGGAGGAACGCAAATGAACGAATTCTTAGAAGCGCTCGGTCTGTTCTTCCGCGATATGTTCTATTACGCGCTGATCGCAATTCTCGTTGAAAATACGGTCTTTACGCGCGGTCTCGGCACCTCCACGGCGCTGTTTGCAACGCGCAAAAAGCACGACGTTTTCCTGCTTGGCGGTATTATGACCGTGCTCGTTGCGGCTTCGGCGCTGATTCTGTACTTTATCTTCCCGCATCTGCGCTCCTTGCAGTATTCCTACTACATCATTCCGCCGGTATACGTTCTGATCGTCGGTGCGGTCTATGCAATCGCGCTTTTGATCACATACCGCCTTGCGGACGAAGAAAAACGCCTGCGCATCCTGCGCGTGATCCACGTTTGTGCATTCAACTGTGCAACGATCGGCGCGCTGATGCTTGCAACAAACAACGCAAACGGCAGCTTCGGCGCTTTCATGGGTTTTGCGATCGGTTCGGCACTCGGTTTTACCGTTGCAACGTACTTTATCGGCCTCGCATACGAGCGCCTTTCGAGTGAGGAAGTTCCGGCGTCCTTCCGCGGCTTCCCGATCACGCTGATTTATATCGGCCTGGTCTCGCTTGCGCTGTACGGCCTGATCGGTCACGAACTGCCGATGTAACGGCATAGAAGCAGGACTGTCTGCATACAATGTACGGGTGAGCCCGTACAGGTCAAAATAAAAGGGACAAGATCACAACATACGAAAAGAGGAAGGCACTATGGCCAAAAGAAAAAAAGTTGTGCGTACAAAGCGGATCTATCGCGGACCTTCAAAACGGACGCGGTCTGTTTTGCGTGCCCTTTTGTTTTTGCTGATCCTGCTGGTTCTGGTTGTTGCCGGATATTTCCTTTCCATGGGCTTCAGCGCGCTGTTCGCAAACGGTGATAACGCGCCGGAATCCTCGGCTGAATCCGCGCTTTTGCCGGAATCTTCGGAGGAGGGCACACCGGAATCTTCGGAGGAATCCTCCAAAGAGGAATCGAGCGAGCCGCCGGTTGAAGAACCGGATATCAAAGGTCTCACCGTGTCGTTCGATGCGGCACGTCTGAGCGGTGATGCACTCGATAACTATCTCAACGAACGCAAAGCCGAGGGATACACCCATATCTTTGTTGAACTCAAAAACGTGAACGGCTACGTTCTGTTTAAAACGGATGCACCGCAGGCTGTCGGCTTCGGCTCGGTTACAAACGGTGCATTCGATGCCGAGGTGTTTACCGCGGCGGTCAAGAAAGCCGGCATGATCCCGGCGGCGAAGATCACCACACTGCGCGATCCGCTGGTTGCACACGTCAGAAACGGCAACTCGTTTGCGCATTCGAGCTCGCGCGAGGTCAACTGGCTCGACTATTCGCCGGAGCTTGGCGGCAAACCGTGGCTCAACCCGTATATGGAAAAAGCGCGCGGCTATATCGTGGAACTCACGGAGGATGCGATCGATAAAGGTTTTGAAATGATCGTGCTTTCGGACGTGAACTTCCCGACGCGCACTTCGCCGAGCATGGATACGATCCTAAAAGAACCGTCGCGCAATGCGATCCTCGGTCAGCTTTTAAACGAGGTGCAGGCGGCGGCAGGCGACGTTCCGGTGCTCAACAGCGTAAACCTCGCCGAGCAGTTCATGCTGACGGACAAGGTTCCGTTTGCGGATATGCTGGAGATCGGCTATACCACGAACGCGCCGTATATCAGCCTTGCGGCAATCGAATGGAACAAGCCGTATCTCGCGGAGAAGTTCAGCGTTGAAAACGACGGTGTCGCAATCGCACGTGCAATGCTCACGCGCTTTAAATCCCAGACCGCTCTCACCGAAATGTTCGTTCCGATGATCGCGCAGTCGGATGCAGATGTGCTCCTGCCGATTCTCAAAGAGCTCGGCATTGAGGAGTATATCGTCCTTTAATTTGTATTATAGCGGAGGTCCGCTTTAATAAAGCTTCATCTATTACCGAAAATTCTGCAGAAATGAGGAAATCGTCATGAAGGAAATGGAACTCTACAATCTTTGGACCAAATACGAGCTGGAAGATGCTGACCTGAGCGAAGAGCTCGCAGCGATCGCCGGCGATACCGATGCGATCAAAGATCGCTTCTACCGCGATCTCGAGTTTGGCACCGGCGGTCTGCGCGGCGTTATCGGCGCAGGCACCTACCGCATGAACATCTACACCGTTCGCAAAGCAACCCAGGGTCTTGCAGACTACCTGAACGAGACCTGTGAAGCACCGAGCGTTGCAATCAGCTACGACAGCCGTATCAAATCGGACAAATTCGCAGTTGAAGCAGCACGCGTTCTCGCTGCAAACGGCATCAAAGCGTATATCTATGACCGTCTTATGCCGACTCCGTGCCTCTCTTTCGCAGTAAGAGAGCTCGGCTGTGATGCAGGTATCATGGTTACCGCATCCCACAACCCGGCAAAATACAATGGCTATAAAGTATATGGCAACGACGGCTGCCAGCTGACTCTGGAAGCTGCTGACCGCGTTCTTGGCTTCATCAACAAGACCGACATCTTCGGCGGCGTAAAACTCGTTGGCTTTGAAGAAGCACTCGAGGACGGCACCATCGAATACATCAAACCGGAAGTTGAAGAGAAATTCCTCGCCAACGTAAAAGCACAGTCCCTCGATCCGGAAGCTGTTGCAAAAGCAGGCCTTAAAGTTGTTTACACCCCGCTCAACGGCACCGGCAACATCCCGGTTCGCAAGATCCTGGCTATGCTCGGCATCGAAGACGTTGTTATCGTTAAAGAGCAGGAAATGCCGGACGGCACCTTCAAAACCTGCCCGTACCCGAACCCGGAGATTCCGGAAGCTCTCGCACTCGGCCTCGAGCTCTGCGCAGAAGAAAAACCGGACCTCCTGCTTGCAACCGACCCGGACGCTGACCGCGTTGGTATCGCAGTTCCGGATAAAGACGGCAAATACGTTCTCGTAACCGGCAACGAAGTCGGCGCGCTCCTCGTTGAGTACATCTGCAAGACCCGCACCGCTATGGGCACCATGCCGAAAGATCCGATCGCAGTTAAAACGATCGTTACCACCGAGCTTGCTAAGAAAGTTGCTGCTGACTACGGCGTTAAAGTTATCGACGTTCTCACCGGCTTCAAATTCATCGGCGAGCAGATCCTCTTCCTCGAGCAGAAAGGCGAGACCGAGCGTTACCTCTTCGGCTTTGAAGAGTCCTACGGCTACCTCGCAGGTACCTACGCACGCGATAAAGACGCAGTTGTTGCAGCAATGCTCATCTGCGAGATGGCTGCAAGCTACAAACTGCAGGGTATCTCCATCCTTGATGCACTGAATGCACTCTACGCAAAATACGGCTACTACATCCACCGTCAGCAGAGCTTCACCTGTGAAGGCGCTGCAGGCATGGAGCAGATGAAAGCAATCATGGCTTCTCTGCGCACCGAGACCCCGAAAGAGATCGCAGGCGCAGCAGTTGTCACCTTCAGCGACTACCTCGCAAGCAAGACGGTAAGCTTTGTTGACGGTTCCGAAGAAGTGATCGAACTGCCGAAATCCGACGTTCTGACCTTCAACCTCGCAAACGGCAACAGCATCGTTCTGCGTCCGTCCGGCACCGAGCCGAAGATCAAAGCATACTACACCGGTATCGCAGCAACTGAAGAAGCAGCTCTCGCAGCAATCGACGAGATGAAAGCTTCCTTCACCAAGATCCTTGGCTTCTGAGTGGGCAACGCCCGGATTATTCCGGTAAAAAAAGAGTGGAATCAAACGATTCCACTCTTTTTATTTGCAGATTATTGCCGGTTATTTGAAAAGCTCCGTCGAGAGATAGCGGTCGCCGGTGTCCGGAAGGAGGACGACGATCGTTTTGCCGGCGTTTTCCTCGCGTTTTGCGACTCCGATTGCCGCGTGCAGTGCCGCACCCGACGAAATGCCGACCAATACGCCTTCTCTTACACCGAGCAGGCGGCTTGCGGCGTACGCCTCCTCGTTTTCAACCGGGAAGAGCTCATCGTATACGGTGGTATCGAGCACCTCCGGAATGAATCCGGCGCCGATACCCTGCAGGTTGTGTTTGCCCGCCGGTTTTCCCGAGAGAACGGCGGAGGCAGCCGGTTCGATGCCGATGATCTGCACTTCCGGCTTTTTCTCTTTGAGATAACGGCCCGTGCCGGTGATGGTGCCGCCGGTGCCGACACCCGCAACAAAGATATCGACTTCGCCGTCGGTATCCTCAAAAATTTCCGGACCGGTCGTGTCGTAGTGTGCTTTTGCATTTGCCGGATTGACGAACTGGCCCGCAACAAAGCTGTTCGGGATTTCGGCGGCAAGCTCTTCTGCTTTTTTGATCGCGGCCGTCATACCGCCGGCGCCATCGGTCAAAACGAGTTCGGCGCCGTACGCTTTCATCAGAACGCGGCGTTCTTCGGACATGGTTTCCGGCATAACGATGATGCAGCGGTAACCGCGCGCCGCCGCAACGGATGCAAGACCGATGCCGGTGTTGCCGGAGGTCGGCTCGATGATAACGGAATCGGGTTTGAGTTTTCCGGATGCTTCGGCGTCGTCGAGCATTGCTTTGCCGACGCGGTCTTTTACCGAGCCGGCCGGATTGAGATATTCGAGCTTGGCGAGAAGACGCGCCTTCAGGCCGAGCTGTTTTTCAAGATTGGTGAGCTCAAGAAGCGGCGTTCTGCCGATGAGCTGATCGGCGGAGGTGTAAATACGGGACATGCAAAGGACTCCTTTTTTCGTCGGGATGATGATTGTATTATACCACAAATCTATGCAAAAAGGCGAATTGTTCGGAAATTTTGTTCGTTCGCTTGTAATTTTCTTTTGGGTGTGATAGAATGATATCCGGTCCAAAAGGATCGAAAAAAGGAGGAAACACCATGAAAACCATGATGAAACGCATTGCGGTTCTTGCTCTCGCTCTGGTTATGCTGTTTGCTGTAACGGCTTGTGGTTCCAGCGCTGCAGAAGAACTGAAATACAGCCAGGACATCGTAAAACTGATGAACGAGCTGACCGATTCTGCCAACACTTTCTCGGCTGACCTCAACACGTTTTTTGAAGACATCACTGAGGAAAACCGCGAAATGATTATGTCTGACCTCGACAAAATGGAGACGGCATATAAAAACATCAGTGCACTGAAAGCACCGGCAAACTACGCTGAGTTCCAGAAACTGCTTAACGAGAGTGCAGACAGCGCTTTCAAAGCAATCGAGGTTTATCGCACCGAGCTCGGCACCGTTACCGAGGATACTCTGGACCAGGCATTCCTGGACCGCGTTACCGAAGGCGACGTTCACATGCAGGCAGCAGCACAGAAACTGCTCGATGCATCTGCTCTGATGGACGAATAATAATAATTCTTTAAATTTCTCGAAAAACTGCTTGCAATTTTCGAATTTATATGTTATGATATTGTCTTGCAGGACCATACTTTGAAAGAGGTGAACACAGTGAAACAGGGAATTCATCCGAACTACGAACAGACTACAATCAGATGTGCTTGCGGCGAGGTTATCGAAACCGGCTCCACTAAAAAGGATATCAGAGTTGAGGTATGCTCCAAATGCCACCCGTTCTTCACCGGTCGTCAGAAGCTGAATGATGCTGGCGGACGCGTTGATAGATTTAAGAAACGTTTTGGTATGTAAGCAAAATGAAGCGATGCAGAACTCCTGCATCGCTTTCTGTTTATTATAAAAAAGCAGGAAGGGCGGCGAAAACCATGGCGCAAAAGGACTATCGCACAATCAAAGATTTTGCGACCGATCAGTTTATCGAGCGCAAATCCCGCTTTATCGGTTATATCGCACCGGTCTCAACCGAAGAGGAAGCACAGGCTTTTGTTGCGCGGATCTCGAAGGAGCACCGCGACGCAACGCACAACGTCTATGCATATGTGCTCAGAAAAGACAACATCTCGCGCTGTTCCGATAACGGTGAACCGCAGGGAACGGCGGGTGTTCCGACGCTCGACGTTTTGCTCAAAGAAGGTCTGACCGACGTATGCTGTGTCGTTACGCGTTATTTTGGCGGCACGCTTCTCGGCACCGGCGGTTTGGTGCGCGCATATTCACACGCGGCAAAGATCGCGGTCGATGCGGCGCAGATCATGAATATGACCACCTGTGCAACCGTGATGGTCGAGTGCAGCTACAGCTTTTACGGCAAGCTCACGTATATGCTGCCCGACTATAACGTGCTGGTCAAAGACACGAGTTTCACCGATACGGTTACGCTGACGCTGCAGATGAAGGAAAGCGGACGCGAAGCGTTTGAAAAAGCGCTGACTGAGGCTTCGAACGGTCAGGTGGAATCGATCCTGATCGAGACATTTTTCGGTGACCTCTCGTAAAAAAGCGAAAATTCCGGAGTTAAAAAGACGCTGCGGCGTCTTTTTTCTTTCTTTGGCGCAGTTTTTTGCGGAATTTTCGAATTTTTTTCAAAAGAAAAAAGGGAAAACGCAGGTTTTGCTGTATATAGATTATGCAAGGTTTTTTCGGACGAAAGGGAGTGGAAAATGTGATCCGGGAAGAGATTGAAAAAATGGAGTTTTCGATGCTCTCGCCGTATGCGGCGAAGGCGGCTGATTCCCGCGGAAGGGTACGCGAAGAAAAGCCGTGTGAGCTGCGCACCTGTTTTCAGCGCGACCGCGACCGCATCATCCACTGCAATGCGTTCCGGCGGTTAAAGCACAAAACGCAGGTCTTTCTTTCGCCGCAGGGCGACCACTACCGCACGAGGCTGACGCACACGCTTGAGGTTTCGCAGATCGCAAGAACGATCGCGCGGGCGCTCAACCTAAACGAGGATCTGACCGAGGCGATCGCGCTCGGACACGACCTTGGACATACGCCATTCGGTCATGCGGGCGAGCGCACGCTTGCAAAGCTCTGTCAGCACGGTTTCCACCACAGTCTGCAGAGTGTCCGTGTGGTTGATCACGTTGAAAAAGAAGGCGCAGGTTTAAACCTTACTTACGAAGTGAAAAACGGCATCGCGTGTCATTCGGACCATGTGCCGCAGGCATCAACACTGGAAGGCAGAGTTGTTCGCATTGCCGATAAAGTGGCATACATCAATCACGACATCGAAGATGCGGTTCGCGCCGGTGTATTGCGCGACAGCGATCTGCCGTATGACTGTGTATACGTGCTTGGCAGAACGAAGAGCGCGCGCATTTCGACGATCATTCACTCGCTCATTAAAAATTCGGGCAGCGATATCCGGATGGCGCCGGAGGTTCTTGACGCACATCTGCGGCTGCAGACGTTTATGTTCGAGGCGGTTTACCGCAACCCGGACGCAAAGTCCGAGGAAAGCAAGGCCGAAGAGATCGTTGCGGCGCTCTATCACCACTATATGAAAGATCCGGCGAAGCTGCCGGAAATGTATCGGCCGATCATGGCGCGCTTTGGCGAAGAAGAAGCCGTATGTGACCACGTTGCCGGTATGACCGATCAGTATGCGGTCGAATTATACAAGGACTTATTCATTCCGAAATTCTGGACGAAATAAAAAAGGAGGTGCACGCTTGTGATTCCACGCGGGTTTATCGAACAGCTCGTTGCACAGTGCGATATCGAAGAGATCATCCGCTCATACGTCGCGGTCAAGCGTGCCGGACGTACAAGCAAGGCGCTTTGTCCGTTCCACTCCGAAAAAACGCCGTCGTTCGTCATTTATCCGGACAACCAGTCGTTTTACTGCTTCGGCTGCGGAAAAGGCGGCGACGTTATCCGCTTTATCATGGAGGCGGAACATCTCGATTATCCCGAGGCGGTCCGTTTTCTTGCCGCGCGCTGCGGTCTGACGGTGCCGGAGGACGGCGACGATAAAGCAGCCAAGCGCAAGATGCGCGTTTACGAAATCAACCGCGAGGCGGCGCGATTTTTCCATAAGTGCTTGAAATCGCCCGTGGGAAAAGAAGGCTACGACTATCTGCGCAGGCGCGGCCTGTCCGATCAGACGATCGTGACCTACGGACTCGGCTTTGCGCCGAACACGTGGGACAGCCTTCGCAATCATCTGCAGAAAAAAGGCTTTACGCGCGAGGAGATGATCGATGCCGCCGTTTTGTCGCAGGGCAAAAACGGCAGTGCGTACGACAAATTCCGCAACCGCGTGATGTTTCCGATCATTGACCTGCGCGGCAACGTTATCGGCTTCGGCGGCCGCGTTATGGACGACAGCAAGCCGAAATACCTGAACACGGACGACACACCCGTGTTCAAGAAAAGCCGCAACCTCTTTTCGCTCAACTTCGCAAAAAACGAAGGCAGCGGACGGCTGATCCTTGCGGAAGGCTATATGGACGTTATCGCGATCCACGCCGCGGGCTTTAAAAACGTTGTGGCAACGCTCGGCACGGCCCTCACCGAAGAGCAGGCGCGCCTGATGAGCAAATATGCAAAGGAAGTTATCATCGCGTACGACTCCGACGGAGCGGGACAGGCGGCAACGCGCCGCGCACTCAACATCCTCTCGGAGGCCGGTCTGACGGCACGTGTACTGCATATGGAAGGCGCGAAGGATCCGGACGAGTACATCGGAAAATTCGGTACGAAGCGCTTTGAGATGCTTTTAGACGATGCCGGTGACCCGATCGTTCATGAATTGGAGTCGATCAAAAAATCCGTGGATATCAAAACGCCGGAGGGCAAGATCGAGTTCATCAAACGTGCGGTATTCGTGCTGAGCGATGTGGCGGATCCGCTGTCGCGCGAGGTATATGCCGCAACGGCCGCAAAAACCGCGGAGGTCACCGTGGAGACGCTGATGACGCAGGCGGAAAATATCCGCAAAAAGCGCATCCGGCAGGCCGAAGCGCGCGAATGGCGCGATATCGAGATGAATCGCGAGATGGTGCGCGACCGTATAAATCCGGAGAAAGCACAGAATATAAAAGCGGCAACGGCGGAGGAAGGCATTCTTTCGTATATGCTGCGGCACCCGGACGAATGCGGCCGGATTCTGGAGGCGGTTTCGGAAGAGGATTTCGTAACGGCATACGACAAAAAGGTGCTTTCCGCCATGCGTGTGCTGCACAGCGAGCACGACGAGATCACGCTTTCAACGCTTTCGACACTGCTTTCGCCCGATGAGGCAAGCGGCGTTGCGAGAATCCTGGCGCGGTCTTCGGAAGCACCGGTGACGCAGGAGATGGTCGGTGACTATATCCGCGTGCTGGAGCAGGAGCGGCAGAAGCTCAAAAAAGAGTCGATCGCTTCCATTGATCCTGCCGAGATCGAACGGTATCGGCAGAAGCTCAGGGAGAAGAGAAAATAAAGGAAAACACACCGTTCAAAAGAATGGGATAGGGATAAAGGAGAATTTACTTATGGCAGAAAAGAAAAGTGCACTTGCAGAGCTTGTTGAACAGGGCAAAAACGCCGGCAAACTCACCACGCAGGAGATCAACGACGCGCTCGAGGATATGAACTTCGACGTCGACCAGGTTGAAGAGCTGTATGAATCGCTCAAAAACATGAACGTTGAGGTTGTTGAGGTATACAATGCCGACGACATCTCGCTCGACTTCCCGACGATCGATCCGGACACCGCTGAACTGCAGCTGCAGGCAGAGGGTATCAGCATTGACGACCCGGTTAAAGTTTACCTCAAAGAGATCGGCCGCGTTCCGCTGCTTTCCGCAGACGAAGAGACTGTTCTTGCACGCAAAATGGCGGACGGCGACCTCGCCGCACGCAAACGCCTTTCCGAGGCAAACCTGCGTCTTGTTGTTTCCATCGCGAAACGCTATGTTGGCAGAGGCATGCAGTTTTTGGACCTGATCCAGGAGGGTAACCTCGGTCTGATCAAAGCGGTTGAAAAATTCGACTACACCAAAGGCTTCAAATTCTCGACTTACGCAACATGGTGGATCCGTCAGGCAATCACCCGTGCGATCGCGGATCAGGCAAGAACCATCCGTATCCCGGTTCATATGGTTGAGACGATCAACAAAGTGAAAAAGGTATCGAGCCAGCTTCTGCACAAAAACGGCCACGAAGCAAGCGCAGAGGAGATCGCAGTTGAGCTCGATATGCCGCTCGACAAAGTGCGCGAGATCATGCGCGTAGCACAGGAGCCGGTTTCGCTGGAGACTCCGATCGGTGAGGAGGAAGACAGCCATCTTGGCGACTTCATCCCGGACGACGAAGCACTCGCTCCGGACGATGCAGCTTCTCACATCCTGCTCAAAGAGCAGCTTTCGAGCGTTCTCGCAACGCTGACCGACCGTGAGGAGAAGGTTCTCCGTCTGCGTTTCGGTCTGGAAGACGGCCGTTCCCGCACGCTTGAGGAAGTCGGCAAAGAGTTCAACGTAACCCGCGAACGTATCCGCCAGATTGAGGCCAAAGCGCTGCGCAAGCTCCGTCACCCGAGCAGAAGTAAAAAATTGAAAGATTTTCTCGATTAAGTTTGACATCCGGCAAACAACCTGTTATAATATATATCAATAAGGTATAGTTTGAACCGGAGGGATCTGCATGCATATTACGTTGGAATCGGATTACGCTATCCGAATTGTACTTTGTCTGGCACGGCGCAAGGAGCGCACCGATGCCGGCACAATTGCGGAACTCACCGGAGTAACCCTGCGTTTTGCGCTGAAGATTCTGCGCAATCTGGTCGGAAGCGGCCTTGTGCGTTCGTATAAAGGTACACAGGGCGGATATGAGCTGAACTGCGATCCGAAGGAGATCACGCTCAAGGATATTCTTGAGATCGTGGAAGGCGAGTATCATTTCAGCCGCTGCCTCGGCAGCGATTGTTGCACGCGCCCGGATCACAGTACGTGTATCTGCAAAGTGCAGGAGGTTTTTGCACAGATCAGTATGGAGGTTCAGCAGAAGCTGGACGCCGTTACGATCGCTGAATTGATGTAATTTTTTCTTTTCGTGTGTTGTGTGTTGGTAAAAGACCGGGATCAGCGGATCCCGGTCTTTTGCTTTTCTTTTTTGGAGAAAAGCTCTTTTAGCCCGACGGCACCGATCAGCAGAGCGAACGCTTTCGTAAGCCACGGTCCTGTGAGAAAGCGGCCGAGCCAAACGCCGAGAAGAACACCCGGGATTCCGCCCAGAAGTGTGAAGAAAACGGGTTTTGCCGGGATCAGACCGTTTTTGCGGTGGCGGTAAACGGAAAGCGCGGCAACCGGCAGAAAAAAGAGCAGATTGAACAGCCGCGCTTCTTCCGGAGAAGTTTCGGTCAAAAGCGTGAGGTACAGCATGAGAACGAATCCGCCGCCGATTCCCATCGAAGCCGCTGTACCCGCAAGAAAACCGACGAAAAGCAAAATCCAGTTCATCGCAAAAACAACCTGACGGCGCTTATGAGCATAACTGCGCCGAAAATACGCTTGAGCAGATCCGGGCGGATGCGGCTAAGAAGATATGCGCCGAGAAAAGCACCCGGCAGACCTGCGGCGGAGGCGAGAAGCAGATCGGGGATGCTGATCTTCTGTCCGGAAAAAAGCAGCAGGAACGACGTGATGCACGAGAGCGGCAGGGTGACGGCGATGGAGCCGGCGTGCGACTGCTGTGCGGTGAGACCGCATTTTTGCAGCATCGGTACGGCAAGCAGACCGCCGCCCGAACCGAATATTCCATTGAACAAACCGGCAAACAGCCCGGCGAACAGACAGCGAAGCTTCATACGATCAACTCCTTGCAAAGGTAAACGGCACATTCTGTCAGTAGAATGTGCCGTTTGATTCATTTTATGCAAGAAGCGTGTTTACTGCCCATGAGGCGAGAAGCAGACCGGCGGCCGGCGGACAAAAGCTGATGCTTGCCGGAGAATGGCGGCCGTTTTCCGAAGAAGTGATGACCTGACGCGGCAGTTCGGTGGAAAAAAGCACCGGCTGGCGGTGGAGCTCACGCTTTTTGAGCTCGCGGCGCATGACCTTTGCAAGGCCGCATCCGCATCCGGCGGTATCTTCGATCACGCCGATTTTAAATTTGGAGGGATCAAGGCGGTTGCCGGTGCCCAGACAGGTGATGCACGGGATGTTCCGTTCGCGGCAGGCCGCGGCGAGATCGAGCTTTGAGGTGACGGTGTCGATCGCATCGATCACGAGCATTGGCTGATGGGAAAAGAGAACATCGCGGTTTTCGGCGCTGTAAAAATCGTCGACGACGACCGTTTTGCAAAAAGGTGCCGCCTGCGAAAGGCGGTTTGCGGCCGCTTCGGTTTTCGCCTTGCCGATCATATCGGCGGTTGCGAACTGCTGACGGTTCAGGTTCGTAACATCCACGGTGTCGTGATCCATCAGAATGAGCGTGCCGATGCCGCAGCGAGCGAGCGCTTCGGCACAGCTGCCGCCGACACCGCCGAGTCCGACAACGGCAACGCAGGCGTTTTGCAGTTTCTGCACCGCGTCATCGCCCAAAAGCGCGCGGGTGCGGTCGAGTGCGTGCTGCATATATCAAAACTCCTTTGCAAGAGAAATCGATAAAAACAAAAGGGAGACCGAAGTCTCCCTCTTGGATCCGCCCTGCCGTTTAATGTGCAGTAAACTACAAACCCGCAGTCCAGCAGGTGGGAACCTCCTTGCTGCTTTTGCGCTCCCAACGTCCGCATAAAGCGGGAGGTCTGCATCCCCGGCAGAAGAGTCCGGTTCCCGATAATATAAGTGTTGGATTTATATTATCCGCACGACGCACAGGGCAGAAATAAAACGGTTTCACCGTTCGGGTATCAGTATATCCCGAACATTGCGAAAAAATGCCCGGAAGTTTATTCTTCTTCCGTGTTTTCGAAGAGATCTGCAAGTCTCTCGAGGAACATACGGCCGACGCGCTGATATTCTTCTTCATCGTCGATGGAGATCATCATCTCTTCTTCGTCGTTGCCGTCGCTTTTTAATACAACGAGCTCAGCATCGTCATCGAGCAGGTCTTCCGGCTGCTCGTAATACGGCATCAGAGCGAAATAACGGTCGTCGCCGATTTCCATAACGTCGAGCAGTTCAAAAGCCTGTTCCACGCCTTCTTCGTCAACCAGGGTGAAGATTTCCGGATTGTAATCCATTTCGTTGGACATAATGTGTCCGCCTCCTTTATAAAACGGTGCAAAAATTGATGCACCATAGATTTCTATTTTAATAGTAACAACTTTGGAATGCAATGTCAAGCGAAAAAATTTTGTTGTTAATTTTAAATAAAACAGCGAAAAAATTTTTCGAAAAACTGTTGACAAACCTGTTGACCTGTGGTATATTATAACCAGGATAAGAGAAGGGAACGAAGAGAACAGAGAAGACCTTCATAGGATCCTCAAAAACTGAATACAAGGAGGAACAGCATAATGTGCTTTGACGAACCGATCGGCCAGTTCCGTATGGTAAGAGCACAGAGCTGCATCCGCTGAGTAAAAAGAATATCGGAGTAAAACAGAAGGCAGAGATCCTTCGACCGATACAATCACAACGATTAGAACTTACTGGCGGATTGCACCGAAGCCGAAAGGCCGATCCGCTCTTACCATACTAAAACGAAAAGCGGCACATCCGCCGCAAAAACACCGGATGTTAGGATATAAATCAAAGGTATCCAAAAAACAGCCAGTGAAAGGAGAAAAGGTGATACCCGATGTACAGCTGATCTGTATAATCGACCATTTCAAAAGAAAAAGGTGTTACCAATGAAATAGTCATGGCGGCCCCAGAATTTCATCCGTGAAACGAAAAGGACCACAATGTTGACAAATGTGAAAACTTTCGTGTAAGCCAATCATCGACCGTAACGAAAGGATGATGACGATGTTCACAACCAGAGTGCTCATTGAAAAATCGGAAAGGAGACAATCCACCGAAAGTCTTCACCCGTAAGGGAACCATGGCAGCCAATAGGGTGTCATGGAATAAGTAGGGCCACATCGTTATAGTAAAAAAACAAATCTCAGGTAAAAACCATAAATTCAAAAAGAAATAGGTGTTACCAATGAAATAGTCACGGCGGCTCCTGACCATTCTATAAAGAAAAGGTGAGTCCAATGTACTAAAAAGCTTTCGTTCGACCCATAACGAGCCAACGAAAGGACGATGACGTATGTACAGTAAAAGAAAGGTTACACGAGCAGAAACGGCAAAGAGGAGTTTTTCCACCGAACACGCTCGCCCGTAAGGGAGCCCGATGAAGGTCGGGCAGAAAAACATCCGTCATAGGAAATCAAAACTGAATAGCTAAATGAGCCGCCTGAGAATAGGCGGCTCATTTCGTCTTAGTGAAAAAGGAGGTAGTATTGTGAAAAAAAGAATATTCGCTGTATTGGCTGCCTTGATCCTCCTTTTTATTGCATGCAGCTCAGCGCCGGAAGTCGAATACGGTCCGGACGTGGAAAATCCGTATCCGGAAGTGCGGGGTCCTGCTTTGGGTTGTCCGATGCTGATAACACCGCAGGAGATGCTCAAAGACGGTGGCTCTTACGTGGAGGGCGTTATAAAAACGATCAATCCGCCCACGACAAAAGAAACGAAAGCTGAATGGTTTGAGGTACTGCTGGACAAAAATCCGGATGCGAAATTGCCGGATACTACGTATTATTCTTTCGATTTCGAAGTGAAACGTGTGCTTGCCGGTGAGAAGGTACCCAATGAAATCACTGTGTATACCATTTTTCAAAGTGCGCTCCCTCCGGAAATGAAAGAAGGCGACCGGTTTGTTGTTGGGATAGAAGCATCGGAAACGGAACATACATGCAGTTTATTGAACGTTTTTGATTCGTTCTACTACATCTCCGAGGAAAACCGCATATATCCCGGCTGTCGTTTCGGCTATTCGTTAGAGTGCACCGGAATGACGGTGGATATGTTCAAAGATGCGCTGAACAAAAAAGAATAAGGACAATTCAGCAAGAGGACATCGCGCCGTGTCCTCTTGTCTTTTTTATAAAAATCGGGTATGATAGTAGCAGACCATTGCAAAGGGGTTTTTTTATGGCACTTGACGGTGCATTCTTATATCTCACCGCCGCCGAATTGCGCGAAACGCTGATCGGCACACGCGTTGAAAAAATCGCACAGCCCTCAAAAGAGGAGCTTGTGTTCACATTCCGCCTGCGCGGCGGAAGCAAAAAGGTGCTGTTTTCGGCAAATGCGGCAAGCCCGCGCGTCCATTTCACGCAGATTCCGCTGGAAAACCCGAAAACACCGCCGATGTTCTGTATGCTTCTGCGCAAGCATATCGGCTCGGGCAAGCTGCTTGCTATTCACCAGGACGGGCTCGACCGCATCCTCTCGTTCGATTTTGAGACGGTCAACGAGCTGGGCGATACCGTCGTCATCACGCTGACGGCGGAGATCATGGGACGTCACTCGAACCTCATTCTGATCAATCACGACGGCCGCATCATCGACGCGATCAAGCGCGTATCCGACGAGGTTTCGAGTGTTCGAACGGTTTTGCCGGGCGGAACGTATAAAAAACCGCCGGAGCAGGACAAACTCGATCTCATCACTGCCGAGGACAGCGAGATCATGCAGCGGTTTCTCGCGCTCCCGGGTATCGACTGTGCAAAATCGCTGATGCAGACGCTTTCGGGCATTTCGCCGATTCTTTCGCGTGAGGTGATCTACCGCGCGCTCAAAGGACAGGACATCGACAAGCCGCGCCTTTCCGAATACTACAAAAACCGCATCCGTGAGGAGATCGCACAGCTGCGTGACCGGCTGAAAACGGGCGAAACGGAGCTTGTGACCGTACTGGATGAGGAGAAAAAGATCCGCGAGTTCACGATGTACGATATTCAGCAGTACGGCGCGGTCGAAAAGAAAGAGACGTTCGCTTCGCCGAGCGAGCTGCTCGATCAGTTCTATGCCGAGCGCGACCGCGTTGCGAGAATGAAGCAGCGTTCGCACGATCTTTTGAAGCTGCTGCTCAACGCGACCGACCGCATCACGAAAAAGCTCGCACTGCAGGAGGAAGAACTCCGCACCTGCGCCGACCGCGAACAGCTCCGCATCTGCGGCGATCTGTTAAACGCGAACCTCTGGCAGATGACGAAGGGTGACCGCGTGGTAACGGTGCAGAATTTCTATGAGGAGGACTGCCGCGAGATCGAGATCAAGCTGGATCCGCGCCTGACCCCGGCGCAGAACGCGCAGAAATACTATTCCGAGTACCGCAAAGCTGCAACCGCAGAAGATATGCTCAAGGATCTGATGGCAAAATCGCGGCAGGAGCTCGAATATCTCGACAGCGTGTTCGACGCCGTTTCGCGAACCGAAGGCGAGAGCGAACTGCTTGAGATCCGCGAGGAATTGGCGGAACAGGGTTACATCCGTCTGCCGAAGAAGCAGAACCGGATGCTCAAGGCACAGCCGCCGCTTGAATATATCTCCTCGGACGGATTCACGATCCTCTGCGGCAGAAACAACAAGCAAAACGACAAGCTGACGATGAAGATCGCGAAGAACTACGACCTCTGGCTGCACACGCAGTCGATCGCCGGTTCGCACGTTATCGTCATCGCCGACGGAAAAGAGATCCCGGACCGCACCATCACCGAAGCGGCGATCATTGCGGCGTATCATTCGAAAGGCCGCGAATCCTCGCAGGTTGCGGTCGATTATACGCGGATCAAATACGTCAAAAAGCCGGTCGGTGCAAAACCGGGCAAGGTGATCTTCACCGATTACTACACCGCGTTCGTAACGCCGGATGAGGCGCTTGTTCAGTCGCTTTCGGCACAAAAGGCTTGACAACCGCGGTGCGTTTGCATATAATAAAAGAGATATCGAACCGGCTTTGACGGGGAGGAGTACGTTTTATCCGGACGTACAGAGAGAAGATGGTTGGTGCAAATCTTCCGGCGGATAGGACAGAAGGTAGCCCCTGAGCTTTGAACCGAACGGCGCGCATGCGCTCAGTAGACTTCAACGGAATCCCACCGTTAACGGGGAAGCGGCGTATTTGCGCCGGACGAGTGCGGCATTTTGTGCCGAATTCAGGTGGTAACACGGAACTTTTCCGCCCTGAGCAATTTTGCTTCAGGGCGGTTTTCTTTTTTAAGAAAGGATTGAAAAACATGAGCAGAGAACTGGCAAAAACGTATGATCCGAAAAGCTTTGAGGATCGAATCTATCAGTTCTGGGTTGACGGCGGCTATTTCACCGCTGAATGCGACCCGGAGAAAACACCGTATACGATCGTTATTCCGCCGCCGAACATCACCGGTCAGCTTCACATGGGTCATGCACTGGACAACACCCTGCAGGATATCCTGATCCGCTTCAAGAGAATGCAGGGCTTCGACACCCTGTGGCTGCCGGGCACCGACCACGCATCCATCGCAACGGAAGCAAAAATCGTTGAGAAAATGCGTCAGGAAGGCATCACCAAAGCCGACATCGGACGTGAAGGCTTCCTCGAGCGCGCATGGGCATGGAAAAAACAGTACGGCGGCCGCATCATTGAGCAGCTCAAAAAGCTCGGCTCTTCCTGTGACTGGACCCGCGAGCGCTTTACGCTCGACGAAGGCTGCAACAAAGCCGTAAACGAGGTTTTCGTACGCCTGTATGAAAAAGGCCTGATCTACCGCGGCGAGCGCATCATCAACTGGTGCCCGCACTGCAAAACCTCCATCTCCGATGCAGAGGTTGAGTATGAAGAGCAGGCAGGTCACTTCTGGCACCTGCGCTATCCGTTTGCGGATGGCAGCGGCTATCTGGAACTGGCTACCACCCGTCCGGAGACCCTCCTGGGCGATACCGCGGTTGCGGTAAACCCGAACGACGAGCGCTATAAAGACATGGTCGGCAAAATGCTGATCCTGCCGCTTGTTGGCCGCGCGATCCCGGTTGTTGCGGACGACTACGTAGAAATGGATTTCGGTACCGGTGTTGTTAAGATCACGCCGGCACACGACCCGAACGACTTTGAGGTTGGTCTTCGCCACAACCTGCCGATCATCAATGTAATGACCGACGACGCACACATCAACGAAAACGGCGGCAAATACGCAGGTATGGACCGCTACGAGGCAAGAAAAGCAATCGTTGCTGATCTCGAGGCAGAAGGCGCGCTCGTCCGCATCGAAAACTACACCCACAACGTTGGCACCTGCTATCGCTGTGCTTCCACCGTTGAGCCGCGCGTTTCCAAACAGTGGTTCGTTAAAATGAAACCGCTGGCAGGTCCGGCAATCGACGCGGTTAAGAACGAAGAGACGAAATTCGTTCCGCAGCGCTTCGAGAAGGTTTACTTCCACTGGCTCGAGAACATCAAAGACTGGTGCATCTCCCGTCAGCTTTGGTGGGGTCACCGCATCCCGGCGTGGTACTGCGCTGACTGCGGCGAAATCACCGTAGCAAAAGAAGCACCGCACGCTTGTGCACACTGCGGCAGCAAGAACATTGAGCAGGATCCGGATACGCTGGATACCTGGTTCTCCTCCGCTCTTTGGCCGTTCTCCACGCTCGGCTGGCCGGAAGAAACCGACGATCTGAAACACTTCTACCCGACCAATACGCTCGTTACCGGTTACGATATCATCCCGTTCTGGGTTATGCGTATGATGTTCTCGGGCATTGAGCAGACCGGTCAGGTTCCGTTCGACACCGTTTTGATCCACGGTCTCGTCCGCGATGCACAGGGCAGAAAGATGTCCAAATCGCTCGGCAACGGCATCGATCCGCTGGAAATCATCGACCAGTACGGCGCTGACGCACTGCGTCTTGCTCTCGTTACCGGCAACAGCCCGGGCAACGATATGCGTTTCTCCGACGATAAGATCAAAGCGGCACGTAACTTTGCAAACAAACTCTGGAACGCAACCCGCTTTATCCTCATGAACCTCACCGACGAGGTAACCGACTGCGCACTGCCGGCAACGCTGGCGATCGAGGACAAATGGGTTCTCTCGCAGTACAACCGCCTTGTTAAAGAGGTCACCGAGAACCTCGATAAATACGAGCTCGGCATCGCAGAGCAGAAGATCTACGACTTCCTCTGGGATGTTCTGTGCGACTGGTACATCGAGCTGACGAAAGCACGTCTGCAGGCAGGCGGTGAGACCGCACTGAACGCACAGAAAGTTCTCGCGTTCCTCATGTCCAACACCGCAAAACTCCTGCATCCGTTCATGCCGTTTATCACCGAGGAGATCTGGCAGGCTCTGCCGACTTCCGAAGAGACGATCATGAAATCGGCTTGGCCGGTATACGACGAAGCACTCAACTTTGCCGATGAAGAGCGCGAGTTCACCCGTATCATGGAAGCGATCAAAGAGATCCGCAACACCCGTTCGGAGATGAACGTTCCGCCGTCCCGCAAAGCGGCTGTCTATGTTGCAACCGACTTTGAGGCGATCTTCAACGACTGCGCACCGTTCTTTGTCCGCCTTGCTTCCGCATCCGAAGTTAAGGTTGCAAAAGAGCACGCTATCGACGGCGCGGTACAGATCGCAACGCAGAGCGCACGCATCTTCCTGCCGATGGACGACCTGATTGACAAGGACAAAGAGCGCGAGAGACTCACCCGTGAAAAGGAAAAGGCCGAAAAAGAGGTCATGATCCACACGAACAAGCTCGCGAACGAGAACTTCGTCTCCAAAGCACCGGAGAAGGTTGTAAACGAGATTCGCGAAAAACTCGCAAAAGCAAAAGAACTCCTCGAGAAGATCGAGTCGAGCCTTGCAGCGCTGTAATTGAAAAGATAGAAACGCCGTCCGGATTTTCCGGGCGGCGTTTTTGTGCTTTTTTGATGCGAAAACCCGTCAAATAACAAGAGAAAAACGGAAAATATCTCCTTGCTTTTTGGTCTGTTGATATCTATAATGAAAACAGAGAGATTCCGGTTTGCGGGATCGAATATCGAAAAAAGCGGCGCCGAAAGGGTGTGCCGCGAAAAATATAACGCCGGTTTCCGGCAGAAGGAGATATCCTATGGCAAGTGTAGTAAGAGTACACAAGGAAGAGATCATGGCGCGCTTTGGCGGCATGGGCTTCCATAATACCGAGGCAAATCTGTACCGTCAGATGAGCGACCGCCAGTTCAACGAAGTTGTCGGCAAGATTTTTGCTGAGCTTTCGCCGAGCTTTTCGAGAATGTGGGGCGGTTTTCCGACATGGACGAAAGAGGAAATGGACGACTTTGCAGAATACTGCGAGAAAACGCACTGCAAAGCAGGCACGACCATCTATCTGACCGGCCGCACCGTTCGTTATCACACCGAAGAGGAACTCAACGAGTACGCGAAAAACGTTGCTGACCGCCTCGAATACCTCATCGTTGAAAAAGGCATCAAAAACATCCAGATCTACTGCATGTCCAACGAGCTTTCTCTGGACGACTGGGGCGATCTGAACTTTGAGATGGCAACCTTTAAACGTTACCACACCCACCTGTACAACGAGTTCAGAAAACGCGGTCTGCCGGTCAAACTGCTTGCAACCGACGCTTCGCCGTTGGTGCGCTGGGAGACCATCGAATGGGCAATCGCAAACGGCATGGTTCCGATCTCCGGCGTTTTCGGCGGCCACCACTACGTTAACGACTTTGAACCGGAAGACCTCGAGTTCTATAAAATCTTCTGGCGCCACTGCTACGACGTCGTTCAGATGCTCAAACCGCACGAGAGAAGCTTCATTCTCGGCGAGTTCGGTCTGGCACAGATGTTCAAACAGGGCTTCCGCACCATCAACGGCGTAAAAATGGACGTATGCCACGCGTTCTTCAACGGCAAAGAGGCATATTCCGCACTGCAGGTTGTTGAGATGGCACTTGCTGCAATGAACGCAGGCGTTTATGCAACGGCTCTCTGGACCTTCACCGATATCCCGAATCCGGACGGACTTGCGGCACGTCTCAACAAATGGGGCCTCACCCGCTGGGATGGCGAGGACTATTCCGCACGCGATTGGCTCTATGCGTACGGCCTGCTCGTCAAATACCTCAAATACAACGGCAAACCGTTTACCATTAAATCCGATGACTTCCTGCTCAGAAGCGGCGGCGTAATCAACGATGACGGCTCCTTCTCCGTTGCCATCGTCAACCGCCACAAGGAAGAAACCGAGATCGAAGTCGTTCTCGATAACTTCAAAGCTGACAAGAAAGTTCGCCTGTACCTGTACGATTCCGCAAACGTTCCGCGCAGCGAGTTCGCTGAACTGCAGGAGCCGTCCGCTCTGCTCTGCGCTTGCGACGGCACGGTTAAATTCACGGTTCCGGGCAGCTCGATCGTTATGCTGACCACCGACTACACCGATGCAAAACCGGCAGCTGTTACCGGCGTTAAAGTTGAAAACGGCACCGTTACCTGGGACGAATCCGCAGATGCAAGCCACGTATACTACCGCGTATACAAAGGCGAGACCGCAGACTTTGTTCCGGAGAAAGCAAACCAGATCGCTTCCACGATCGCAACGAAATGTGCGGCAACCGACGGCGAAGGCTTCTACAAAGTTTGCTCGGTCAACCGCTCGGGCAATCTTTCGGAATAACCAAACGCAAAATTTGAGAGGGTATGAAGGAGAACCGGGTCCGGAAGGATCCGGTTCTTTTTTCTTTCTTGAAGAAAATCCGATGCTGTGATACAATGAATTTATCTTCGAAAGGGAGTTGACCGTATGTTCAGAACCGAAACTGAGGCTTTGCAATATATCCATACCCGCACGCGCTTTGGCTCGCAGAAGAGCCTGGACCGCATCCGCGCGCTGATGAAGGCGCTCGGCGATCCGCAGAAGCAGCTGAAATTCGTACATGTTGCCGGAACGAACGGAAAAGGTTCGGTTTCCACGATGACGGCCGAGATCGCGAAAGAGAGCGGATACCGCGTCGGCTTATACACCTCGCCGTATCTCGTGCGCTTCACCGAGCGTTTTCGCGTAAACGGTGAACAGATGCCGGGTGACAAGCTCGCCGAGCTCGCAAACCGCGTGAAAGCGGCGGCGGACGGCCTTTTGAACGAAGGCATGGAATGCACCGAATTCGAGATCGTTACGGCGATCGGCTTTTGCTGGTTTGCGGAGGAAAAATGCGACCTCGTTGTGCTGGAGGTCGGTCTTGGCGGCAGACTTGACGCAACGAATGTGATCGATACACCGCTTTGTGCGGCGATCGTTCCGGTTTCGCTCGACCATACGGCGATCCTCGGCAATACGGTGGAGCAGATTGCGGCGGAAAAAGGCGGCATCATCAAAACGGGCGGCACGGTCGTCTGTGCGGCGGATCAGCCGGATGAGGCGGTCAGCGTATTGGAAGCGATCTGTGTTGAGCGCGGCGCACGCCTTGTAAAAACCGAAAAGCAGGCGGTGGAATGCATCGAAACGGGACTTTCGGGTACGGTCGTCCGCTATAAAGGCGAAACGTATCGGCTGGCAATGGGCGGTGCGCATCAGGCATACAACGCCTCCTGCGTGCTTGAGATCGTCGGCGTTTTGCGGGAAAACGGCTTTGCGCTTTTGGAAGAAGCGGTAAAAGCGGCGCTGAAAAAGGCGCGCATTCACGGCAGACTCGAGATGCTGCGCGAAAAGCCGATGCTGATCGTGGACGGTGCGCATAACCCGGCGGCTTCGGCGGTATTGCGCGAGGCGATCAAAAAGCTCCCGGTCAAGCGGCGGATCGCGGTCATGGCTGTGATGGAGGACAAGGATTTCACCGCGGTCGTTGCGGATATTGCCGGTGTATGCGATGCGGTGGTTTGCTGTGCGGTGCCGGATATGCCGCGCTCGTGCAAGGCGCAAAAGCTTGCGGAAGTCGTACGCGGATGCGGCACAGCGGCAGAGGCCGCCGATTCGATCGATGAAGCGCTCGAAAAGGCGCAGGAGCTCGCCGGAGAAGACGGCGCGGTGATCGTCTGCGGCTCGCTCTATCTGGTGGGAACGGTTTGCGGAAAAGTCGGCGTGGAGTGAACAGAATTCGACACGCTTTTTGCGGACAAGCGAATATAATGAGGATGTCACGGACATCTTTACGGGCAGGTGCCATGCGGCGCCTGTCCGTTTTTTATTTTGCAAAGGAGGAATTGCTATGCTGCAGATACAGCAGGAAAACGAAAATTTACGCGCGGTGATCGGCGGCGAGATCGACCATCATACCGCCCGGAATATCCGCGCGCAGATCGACGCGGCGATCGGTATGTGCGAACCGAAGCGGCTGATCCTGGATATGGGCAACATCACGTTTATGGATTCCAGCGGTGTCGGTCTGATCATGGGCCGGTATCGGCTGATGCAAAGCCACGGCGGCGAGGTGGCGGTGGAGAATGTGTCACCGCGGATCGAGAGGATGCTGCGGCTCTCCGGAATCGGACAGCTCGCGCGCATCAGCGGAAAGGAGCAGACAGAATGAAGATTATCAATGAAGTGAAACTTACATTTTTGAGCCGGTCGGCCAACGAAAGCTTCGCGCGCGTTTCGGCAGCGGGATTTTTCATGCAGCTCGATCCGACACTTGAGGAGCTGAACGATATCCGCACGGCGGTGAGCGAGGCGGTGACGAACGCGATCGTGCACGGATACCGGAACATGAGCGGAAATGTGTATATCACGCTGCGGATTCTGGAAGGAAATATCGCGTATATCCGGGTGCGCGACAGCGGCTGCGGGATTGCGGACGTGGAAAAAGCGATGGAACCGCTTTTTACCACGGCACCGGAGGAGGAACGGAGCGGTCTCGGCTTTGCGATCATGCAGAGCTTTATGGATAAGGTGGCGGTGCGCTCGGCGGTCGGAAAAGGCACGACCGTTACGATGACGAAAGCGCTGCGGACGCGCGATGTATAAATCCGCACAGGAGACCGAAGCGTTCGTCGCAAAAAATCTCGGGCTTGTGCACAGCTGCGCAAACCGCTTTCGCGGCCGCGGTATCGAATATGACGATCTTTACGGCGCGGGATGTATGGGCCTTGTCAAAGCGGTTGCCGGATTCGATGAGTCGCGCGGCCTTTGCTTTTCGACGTATGCGGTTCCGGTTATTTTGGGCGAGATGCGGCGGCTGTTCCGCGACGGCGGTGCGGTAAAGGTGAGCCGCGGGCTGAAAGAATTTTCGCTGAAAGTAACGCGGGAGCGCGAGCGCTTTATGAAAACACAGTTCCGCGAGCCAACCGTGTCGGAGCTTGCGCAAATTCTCGGCACCTCCGCCGAACGGATCACGGAGGCAATCGCGGTGAGTGCGCCGCCGGTTTCGCTGACCGCGGAAGACGGAGACGGCGAGGAGTTCGACGTGGTACAGGAGAGCGGATGTGACGCGGTTTGTGAACGGCTGGCGCTGCAAACGGCGCTCGAAAGGCTCGAGGAAAAGGATCGGACGCTGATCGCGATGCGGTATTACGGCGAAAAAACGCAGACACAGGTGGCGCAAATGCTTCATATGACGCAGGTTCAGGTATCTCGCCGGGAGAAAAAGATCCTTTTGCTCCTGCGCGCAGGATTATCGGAATAAAAAACGCATTTTTTTTGAAAAAAACTGTTGACAAATCGGAAAATATCGGTATAATAAAGATAACGATAATGATTATCGATAATAAATGAGCGAGGTGAGGCGGATGCGCTACTCCAGACAGCGGGAAATGATCTTAAACGAAATGAAAGATCGCTACGATCATCCGACGGCGGATACCCTGTATGCGGATCTGCGCGAAAAGGAACCGAACCTGAGCCTTGCGACTGTGTATCGGAATCTCAATCAGCTCGCGGATTTGGGCACCATCCGCCGGATGCATACGACCGACGGAAAAACCCGTTTTGACGGAACGCTCGCACCGCACGAGCATATGCACTGTGTACAGTGCGGAAGAGTGGTGGATTGTCCGCCGGAATTTTGCAGCGTACTGCAAAATCAGATTTTCGAGCACACCGGTTTTTCCGTTGCGGCATATGAGCTGTTTATCACGGGAACCTGCCCGGAATGTGCAAAAGAAGTTGTATAAAACCCAATTTTGGGTTAAAATAAGAATATCAAAGTCAAAGGAGCGTTTTTGAAATGATGAATCTGAAAGGCACCAGAACCGAAGCTAACCTGCTTGCAGCATTTGCAGGCGAATCCCAGGCAAGAAACAAATACACCTTCTATGCTTCCAAAGCAAAAAAAGAGGGCTATGAGCAGATCGCAGCGATCTTTACCGAGACTGCGGACAACGAAAAAGAGCACGCAAAACTTTGGTTCAAATTCCTCCACGATGAGGCGATCCCGACCACAACCGTAAACCTGCTGGATGCGGCTGAAGGCGAGAACTACGAGTGGACCGAAATGTACGACGAGTTCGCAAAAGTTGCAAAAGAAGAGGGCTTCGACAAACTCGCATACCTCTTTGAAGCAGTTGGCAAAGTTGAAAAAGAGCACGAAGAGCGCTACCGCAAGCTTCTTGCAAACGTTGAAGGCGGTCTCGTATTCTCCAGAGACGGCGATATGGTATGGCAGTGCAGAAACTGCGGCCACATCCACATCGGCAAAGCAGCTCCGGAGCTCTGCCCGGTATGCGCACATCCGAAAGCATACTTCGAAATCCGCAAAGAGAACTACTAAGATCAAAGCCGGTTTTTCCGGTGTGATATGACGCACCAAACCCAATAATCCACCTGAAACGGCGCTCCCACTACGCTGTGGGAGCGTCGTTTTTTGCGAAGGAGTAATGACAAACATGGATCCCATCGACGTAAAAATCCCGTCTGAAACCGCGAAAAAGATCAAAACCGGCACGATCGTGCTGATCGTACTGGCACTTCTTGTTTTTGCGGCAATCAACAGCGTTGTGATCATCGATGCCGGCCACACCGGCGTTGTTGTAACGCTTGGTAAGGTAAACGAAGGCGTACTGCAGGAAGGTATGCACTTCAAAGTTCCGTTTGCACAGCAGGTTGTCACGATCGACAACCGCATCGTTAAGCTTGAGGTGACGACCGAAGCGTTCTCGAAGGACCTGCAGACCGTAAACACCACGCTTGCGATCAACTACCGCGTTGATACGACCAAATCGTTCAGCATCTATAAAAACATCGGTCCGGACTATGAGAGCGTTCTTGTTGTTCCGGCGGTTAACGAGGTGCTCAAAGCGACCACCGCGAAATACACCGCAGAAGAGAGTGTTACGAACCGTGCGCTTGTATCCGAAGGTTTGATCGAAGGTCTTAACGCAAAACTCAACGCGATCGGCCTGTATGTAACGGACGTCAACATCATCAACTTCGATTTCTCCGAGGCGTTTATTGCCGCAATCGAGGAAAAACAGGTTGCACAGCAGAAGCTTTTGACCGCAGAGACCGAGAAACAGACCGCGATCACGAATGCAGAAGCGGAAGCAGAGACCATCCGTATCCGCGCAGAGGCAGAGGCGGCTGCAAACGAACGGTTGAACGAATCCATCACCGACCGCATTATCGAGTATAACAAGGTCGATAAATGGGATGGCAAGCTGCCGCAGGTTACCGGCAACGCCAGCTCCATGATCAATATTGAATAAACGGTACGATATTCTTACATAACGGAAAACGGGAGATCCGCAGAGACGGATTTCCCGTTTTTTGCTTGCTGTTTTCGTGCAAATGCGGTATGATTACAGTAGAGTATTATGCGGAAGCAATGGAACAAAAACAGAGGAGAGAACAGAAATGAAATACGATTTTACCAGTATTATTGACAGAACCGGTATGGATGCGATCGCCGTCGATTCGATCCCGATCCCGGGTGCATCGATCAAAGAAGGCTTTTCGAGACTGCCGATGTGGGTTGCGGATATGAATTTTGCGACCGCACCGTCGATCCTTGCGGCTATTTCCAAACGCCTGGAGCATCCGTGCTTCGGCTATTTCCCGATGCGCGATGAATACTACGACGCGATCATCAACTGGCACAAAGAGCGCAACGGCGTTGAAGGTCTCACCAAAGAGGCGATCGGCTATGAAAACGGCGTTCTCGGCGGTGTGGTTGCCGCGATGGCCGTTCTGGCGGAGCCGGGCGCAAAGGTACTTGTTCACGCACCGACGTATGTCGGCTTTACCGGAAGTCTCGGCAACGCGGGCTACCGCATTGTTCACAGCGAGCTTATCCGCGATGAACAGGGCGTATGGCGCATGGACTATGAAGATATGGACAGAAAACTCAAGGAAGAGAAGATTCACGTTGCGGTTTTCTGCTCGCCGCATAACCCGTGCGGACGTGTCTGGGAGCGCTGGGAGATCGAAAAGGCAATGGAGGTATACCGCGCGAACGACTGCTATGTTATCAGTGACGAGATCTGGTCGGATATCACGCTGAACGGCAGCCGCCATATCCCGACACAGAGCGTCTCCGAAGATGCAAAAATGCGCACGGTTGCGATCTATGCGCCGACAAAGACGTTCAACCTTGCGGGTCTGATCGGCTCGTACCATATCGTATACAACTCCTATATCCGCGACCGTATGGCAAAACAGAGCTCGCTCTCGCATTATAACAGCTGCAACGTGCTTTCGATGCACGCGCTGATCGGCGCATACAGCGAAGAAGGTGCCCAGTGGACGGATGAGCTGAAAGCGGTTCTGAGCGAGAACGTAAACTTTGCATACGACTATATCTGCGAGCACTTCAAAGGCGTTACCCTTGCAAAACCGGAGGGTACGTATATGCTCTTCCTCGACTGTGAGGAGTGGTGCAAGGCGCACGGAAAGACGATGGACGAACTGCTGAAAGCCGGTGTTGAAGTCGGCGTAATCTGGCAGGACGGCCGCGCGTTCCACGGAAAATGGTCGATCCGTATGAATCTCGCGCTGCCGAACGCGCTCGTAAAAGAGGCGTTTGACCGCCTTGACCGGTATGTATTCAACGCGTGAGGTGAAAATGAAACAGAGAGCGTTTTTGAATCTGCCGGAAAATTACCGTCCGATCCGGTCGGTGGACCTGCAGAAGAATAAAAAAGAGATGCTGCTTGTAAACGGCATTGCACTGGCGATCGGCGTGCTGATGGCGGTGCCGATGCATTTCGCCGTATCGATCGGCACACTGTTTGATATGAGCGAAGGACTTTTGGCGTATGGTATCCGCTTTGTTGTGATGCTTGCCGGCATGATCGCGTATATCGTCTTGCACGAAGCGGTTCACGGCATTGCGATGAAAGGCTTCGGCTGTAAAAAGGTGCGCTTCGGCTTTACGGGAATGTACGCCTATGCCGGATGCGACGAGTATTTCGACAAGCTGAGCTATCTGGTGATCGCGCTTGCGCCGGTCGTTGTATGGGGTATTGTGCTCGGTGTGATCCAGTGTTTTGTTCCGGTTTCGTGGCTTTGGGTCGTATATCTGATCCAAATCACGAACATCAGCGGTGCCGCAGGCGATCTCTACGTGTTCTGCCTGTTTTCAAAGCTGCCGAAGGATATCCTTGTAAAAGACGTCGGCACAAGTATGACGGTTTACAGTGCAGAGTAAAGAGGAAACGGGAATGGAAAAATTCAAACGGACGAAGTTTGCCTGCTTTTATACATATTTGGCGATGTCGTCGATTTTCGTACTGCCGCCGCTTCTGTTTGTGACCTTCCGCGAGATGTACGGCATATCTTACACCCTGCTCGGCACACTCGTGCTGATCAATTTCTGCACACAGCTGACAGTCGATCTGATCTTCTCGTTTTTTACGAAGTGGTTCAACATCAAAAAGACGATCCGCGTGATGCCGCTTTTGACAACGCTCGGCCTTGCCGTTTATGCGATCGTACCGGCATGCTTTCCGCAGTTTGCGTACGTGGGCTTTGTGGCCGGAACGGTGATTTTCTCGATCGCGGCGGGACTTTGCGAAGTGCTTTTGAGCCCGACGGTTGCGGCACTGCCTTCGGATAATCCGGAGCGCGATATGAGCACGCTCCATTCGCTGTATGCCTACGGCGTTTTGACGGTCATAATCGGCAGTACGGTTTTCTTCGTGCTGTTCGGCCGCGAAAACTGGATGATCCTGACGCTCTTCTGGGCGATCCTGCCGATCGGTTCGACGGTGCTGTTCTGCACCTCGCCGCTGCCGGAAATGGATATGACGCAGAGCGTTTCGAAAGAGAAAAACAGACACCGCACGGTCGGTATGCTTTTGTGTGTATGCTGCATCTTCCTCGGAAGCGCGGCGGAGAACACGATGACGAACTGGATCTCCGGCTATATTGAGAGCGCGCTGCAGATCCCGAAAGCGCTCGGCGATATCCTCGGTATCGCGCTGTTTGCCGTGCTTCTCGGCTTTACGAGAACGTGGTACGCAAAATACGGCAAGAACATCCACCGCTTTTTGCTTTGCAGTATGTGCGGTGCGGTCGTCTGCTATCTGATCGTGGCGCTTTCGCCGAATGCGGTCGTTTCGCTGATCGCGTGCGTGCTGATGGGCATCACGACGTCGATGCTCTGGCCGGGTATGCTGATCTATATGGAAGAAAAGATTCTGAATCCGGGTGTCGTCGGCTATGCGCTGATGGCGGCAGGCGGCGATTTCGGCGCTTCTGTCGCGCCGCAGATGCTCGGCATCGTTGTCGATAACGTTTCGGCAAGCGGATGGGCAACCGACCTCGGCGCGATGCTCTCGCTTTCGCCCGAGCAGGTCGGTATGAAAGCCGGAATGCTGCTTGCGGCGCTGTTCCCGGCGGTCGGCGTGCCGATGCTTTTGTATATCAGGCACTGGTTCAAAAAGAAAAAGGCATAGGAAAGTTCTGCGGGATGAAAATCAGCAGGATGTTGAAACTTAAAGATTTCAATAATTCCCCAAAAAATCAAGAATATTGTTGACAAAAAAGAGATGCAGTAGTATAGTGTGAATATAGATTGTAATAACAATCGTTTTATTTGGAAGGAGAAATTTCAATGAAAAAGATTTTCAAAAAAACTCTCTGTGTTGCTTTTGCGCTGTGCTTGTTTTTGAATGCGAGTGCAATGCTCGGACAAAAAGCGTATGCTTTGACCATTTATGAGAATGCTACGAATTCATATGCTTCCAAAGCGTATGGTAACTATATATTTAGTGGAAGTGTCAGCATGGCAGGAAAAGCTGCTAACGCAACCAGCACTTACGGAACTATGGCGGGGCTTTCTGTCGGTATTCGATTTTATTATTTCAGCAATTCTGGTTTGACTAAGGTTACCAGTGAAACATTCTTTAATTCCAATGCTTCTACAACAGTGTCTGTTTATACCGGAAATTGCGGTTACGGAGGAAGAACAGCATATGCTGCACATGAAGCAAGCAACGGTACAACACCGGCTCATATCGAGACAGTAGATTCCCAACCGTAAGAATGAAACTGACCGTAAGTATGAAACTGAAACTAATTGCGCTTTTGTTTGTATGCGTGTTGCTTCTGACTTCTTGTCAGACTGATTATTCGGCGCTGCCCGAAACATATCAGGCGTACGTTGACAGTGCATATTCATTCAGCAGCAATTCAACTCTTGCACCTTTTGTTACTCCCGCAGAAAATGGTTACTACACGATGATCGGTCGCTACATTTATTATGTGGATAAAGAGACGCTGCAGGCAGTTCCTCTTTGTAACAAACCGGAGTGTGCACATTCGCAGGAGACGAGCGATGAGCGTATTTTTTCGTGCAATGCGTTTGTGTTTACGGAACGTTCGCCTTTTTTGCAGTATTATGACGGAAAACTGTATACGATCGGACAGTGCAGTGATGAAAACGGACGGTCGTTTCACGCATTGATTCGGATTTCACCCGATGGGATCAATCGCGAGTATCT
>JBGUUS010000085.1:0-3040 GCA_045133675.1 Oscillospiraceae bacterium
AATACATCCGGTCCGGCGATATATACCTTCTTCATTATAATACCTCGGCATCCGGCAGCGCTTCGATGAAGGCGAGCAGATCCGCCATTTTGCCGTGTTTATACGCGGTAACGTCCTCGCCGTTTTTGTTGATGAGAAAATCCGTGAGATAGAAGATATCCGTACCGAGCTTATGCGCTGCGCCGTCCTCGATCATATCGTTTCCGACCATCAGACAGTCCTGCGGTTCTTTTCCGATTCGTCTGAGCACTTCTTTATAATATTCCGGGTGCGGTTTGGCGTAACAATAATCCTCGTATGTCGTAACGAGAGCAAAATCCGCCGGATCGATTCCTGCCCAGCGGCAGCGCTCCAGCGTTGCAACACGCGGATACAGCGGCGATGTCGCAAGAACAACGGTATACCCTTTCTCCTTCAGGCGCTTGACGCAGGTTTTCGCCAGCGGATCCGCCGGAAAAAGCGCACCGATCTCGCAGAATTCGTTTTGATAGAATTCTTCAAACATCGGCTTTTTCGCAAGAATATCTTCGCCCAGGAGTTTGGCGAACGTTGTCCAGAAGCAGTCCTCGTTCGTCATTTCGCCGCCGCCTTTGATCACGGTATAAAGTCCCGCAAGCAGCGCTTCGGTAAAGGCTTTCGGATCGTATCCGGCTTTTGCAGCACGCGGCGCGATTTTTCCGAAGTACGCTTTCATAAATGCATCGAGGTCCATCGGCAAAAGTGTGCCGTCGAGATCGAACAGTACGGTATTCATCTTCGCTTCCCTTTCTTCCTTATATAACAGATAAACAGGCGCGGCACCTTTCGATGCCGCGCCCACTCATTTTTGCTTATTTCTTTGCTTTGGAATCTACGACATCTTTGAGCATAGCAACAAAATCGTCAAACGTCATTGCGCCCAGATCTTCGCCGGAACGGTAACGCGGCGAAACCGTGCCGTTCTCCATATCGCGGTCGCCGACAACCAGCATATACGGAACTTTTTCCATCGTTGCTTCGCGGATCTTCTTGCCGATCTTCTCGTTGCGGTAGTCAACGTCAACGCGGAAGCCCATAGCTTCGAGCGCTTTCGCTTTCTCTGCGCAGTAATCAGCCGCACGGTCGGTTACCGGGAGGAAGCGAACCTGCTCCGGAGCCATCCAGGTCGGCAGAGCGCCTGCATATTCCTCGATGAGGTATGCGAGCGTACGCTCATAGCAGCCGAGCGAGGTACGGTGAATGATATACGGCAGAACTTTGTCGCCGTTTTCATCGATATAGTACATACCGAATTTTGCAGCAAGCAGCATATCGATCTGGATCGTTACGATCGTATCCTCTTTGCCGAATACGTTTTTATACTGGATATCGAGTTTCGGGCCGTAGAAAGCAGCCTCGTCGATTCCGATTTCGTAGTTTACGCCGAGATCGTCGAGGATCTCGCCCATAACGCGCTGTGCTTCGTTCCACTGCTCTGCGGTGCCTTCGTATTTCTTCGTGTTGTTCGGATCCCACTGCGAGAAGCGGAAGGTGCATTTATCGAGCATACCAACGGTGTCGAGGCAGTATTTCGCGAGGTCAAGGCAGTTTTTGAACTCCTCCTCGAGCTGATTCGGGCGGAGAACGATGTGACCTTCGGAGATCGTGAACTGACGGACACGGATCAGACCGTGCATCTCGCCGGAATCCTCGTTGCGGAACAGCGTAGAGGTCTCACCGAGGCGCATCGGCAGGTCGCGGTAAGAGCGCTGACGGTTCAGATAAACCTGATACTGGAACGGGCAGGTCATCGGACGCATTGCAAAGCACTCTTTTTCCTCATCGTACGGATCGCCGAGAACGAACATACCGTCGAGGTAGTGATCCCAGTGGCCGGAGATGCGGTAAAGGTCGCGTTTTGCCATCAGCGGCGTTTTGGTCAGGAGATAGCCTCTCTTCTGCTCCTCATCCTCAACCCAGCGCTGCAGCGTCTGAATCGTGCGTGCGCCTTTCGGCAGGAGGATCGGAAGACCCTGGCCGATTGCATCAACCGTGGTGAAGTATTCCAGCTCACGGCCAAGTTTGTTGTGGTCGCGTTTTTTCGCCTCTTCCAGACGGTTTAAATGCTCTTCCAGCTCAGCAGCCTTCGGATAAGCGGTGCCGTAGATGCGGCAGAGCATCTTGTTTTTCTCGCTGCCGCGCCAGTAAGCACCCGTGGTGGAGGTGAGTTTGAACGCTTTGACAACGCCGGTGCTCATCAGGTGCGGACCTGCGCACAGGTCAACGAACTCGCCCTGCTGATAGAAGCTGATCGGTTCGCCTTTGTCCGCGTGCTCTGCGCAGAGCTCCACTTTATACGGTTCGCCCATCTCTTCGAGCTTTTTGAGTGCTTCCTGCGGCTCGAGCGTGAAGGATTCGAGAGCGATGTTCTCTTTTACGATCTTTTTCATTTCCGCTTCGATCTTTGCGAGATCCTCCGGACCAAACGGTTTTTCCACGTCAAAATCGTAGTAGAAGCCGCTGTCGATCGCCGGACCGATTGCCAGTTTAACCTGCGGATACAGGCGTTTTACAGCCTGTGCAAGGATGTGAGAAGCGGTGTGCCAGAATGCTTTTTTGCCTTCTGCGTCAGCAAAGGTGAGGATCGCGAGCGTGCTGTCCTCGTTGATCGGGGTACGCAGATCGCAGATTACGCCGTTAATTTCGCAAACGCAAGCCGCTTTGTACAGGCCCATGCTGATATCTTTGCAGATCTCAGCCGCCGTCATGCCGGCTGCATATTCTTTTACGCTGCCGTCTTTGAGTGTGATGTTCATAGTGATTCGTCCTTTCGTTTTTCGATTGAAGGGAATAAAAAAAGCTCCATCCCCGCCAAAACAGGGATGAAGCGGTTATTGCTCCATGGTTCCACCCAGATTGCCGGTCTCCCGGCCACTTTCAAGCCGCTGTAACGGGCGAACTCAACACCCGGCACGGTTCGCAAAAAGCTGCCGCGCTCTCCGAGGGTGGTGGCATTCACGGTCATTTTCCGGGAAGTCTTTCAGCCGGTGAACTTCCTCTCTGCGTCCAAAACGGATCCGCG
>JBGUUS010000086.1:0-14247 GCA_045133675.1 Oscillospiraceae bacterium
GGTGTGCAGACAAAAGACTTTGAATAACCAAGAAAAGGGACTGCTGCAAAACGCAAGTTTTGCAGCAGTCCCTTTTTCTGTTGTTTCCGTAATGACATGTAAGACTCCACATGTCAGGAAGGTCGATGTGTTTGCAAATGTCCTATACCGGGCGATAAAAATATCCTGAAGGTCAAATCCAAGTGGACTGAGATTTGCGGTGTATCTATCCAGGGTGTTATTAACTTCGGTAAATGGCTTTGTTGTTTGAATAAAAAGGTGGATGTAAAGGTCGTGCTCCTTTTGGAACAATTTTTTATAGCAGAAAAATCTGAACAATTCAACGATAGCGCAAAGTGTATTACCTCTTCATGGCGTAAGAGCTGAAAAGTAAGGGAATGAAGTGCGTATCGTCTTTGATAGCAGTAAGCGCACTATGAACGAGTCCGTATTCAAAATGCTTTCTGCATGGGCTGACCAAGCTGAGAAGCTGAAGAACGGCGAAATCAGCAAGGATCAGTATGACCATTGGCGTTATACCTTCCCTGCAGAGGACACCACTCAGATTTGGGCGAAAGTTCCTTCGCAGGAACTCAGTGATATGCTGGTGGAAGCCTTCAAAAAGATCTGAAATAACCCCATATTAACATTTAAGCCCGTACTGACATCCGATCAGTACGGGCTTAAATGTTAATATGGGATTTTTTGTGAGAAAACGAAACTATTCTTTACTCACAAGCCACTCGCAATGCAGAATAATTGCATTGGAGGGGGCTTATCAAAACCTTATCAGAGAGAGTGGACGAAGTCCGAAAAGCCTTGCAAACACTGGTTTTTTCGGCTTTTTCGTTTTATTCTTCTTCGGCGAGTTCAGCGGCAGCTTTTTCTTTTGCCTTCTGATTTTTGCGGTAAGCGAGGAAGCTCTCGAGGATGATCGTTGCAGCGACCTGGTCGATGATCTCCTTGCGTTTTGCACCGCGGACGTTCGTCTCGTTGAGATACGTCGCTGCCTGCATCGTGGTCTGGCGCTCGTCCCAAAGAGCGACCGGAAGACCGGTGAGCTTCATCAGGGTATCGGCAAGGCGCTCGCATTTCTGCGCTTTTTCGCCTTTGGAGCCGTCCATATTGACCGGGAGACCGACAACGATCGCTTCGGCGCCGTATTCGCGGATGGTGTAAACGATCTTGGTCACGAGTTTTGCAAAATCACGCTCCTGCAAAGTGCCAAGCGGCGATGCGAGAAACTCGGTGCGGTCGCAGAGTGCAAGACCGGTACGTGCTTCGCCGTAATCAACAGCTAAAATCTTCATGTATGTTCTCCATTTCTGTTATCGGAATAAAACAGGGTTCGGCAGATCGGCGCCGTCGAGATGCGAAGCATCGTCGAACGAAACGAGCGTTGCTTTTCCCGATTCGTCGATCTCGATGCGGCTGATCGACGTATTCTGCACGATCGGCAGTTCACAGACTTGCGAAAGATCGCGTCCGCTTGCCCAGCCGAGCAGGTTGCGTATCGCACAGCCGTGTGATACGACTGCGACAGTCCGGCCTTCGTGTGCCTTTGCGATCTCAAGAACCGCTTTGCTTACACGGGCATAGACCTCTTCGCAGGATTCGCCGTTCGGCGCGCGGAATTTTGACCAGTCCTTCCGCCAATGATCGAACGCCTCCGGAAAAAGCACCGGAAGATCGTCCCACGGGCGGCCTTCAAAATCGCCGGCAAAAATCTCTAAAAGTCCGTCGTGAAATTCGATCGGAACCGGATTATGCGCGGTGATCGCCTCGGCGGTTTTGACCGCGCGCGGCAGCGGACTTGTTACAACAGCATCGACCGGGATATCGGCAAAGCGCTTTGCCAGGAGCGAAAGCTGAACTTCACCCGGTTCGCTTACCGGAAGGTCGATCCGTCCCTGAAAAACGCGGTCGAGGTTGCCGACGGTCTGCGCGTGGCGGACGACGAGAATCGTCGTTACCATGGCTGAACGGTGTGGATGATGTCTTTGACAGAAGCGATGTTCTGCTCGTCGAGCCAGGCGTTCATGCCGTTGATGATCTCGATCGGAGCCATCGGATTCTGGAACATAGCGGCACCGACCTGAACGGTGGTAGCACCGGCCATCATCAGTTCGATCGCGTCTTTGTAGTTGGAAACACCGCCCATACCGGAAACCGGGATCTTGACAGCGTTTGCAACCTGCCATACCATGCGCAGAGCGATCGGGAAGATCGCCGGACCGCTCATACCGCCGACGTTGTTTTTGAGGATCGGACGGCGGGTGCGGATATCGATGCGCATACCGAGCAGGGTGTTGATGAGCGAAACCGCGTCAGCGCCTTCTGCTTCAACAGCGCGTGCGATCTCGGTAATGTCGGTTACGTTTGGAGAGAGCTTGACCATCAGCGGTTTGGTGGTAGCGCCGCGAACAGCTTTTGTAACAGCGGCAGCGGATGCACAGCTCGTGCCGAAAGCCGCACCGCCCTGTTTAACGTTCGGGCAGGAGATGTTGAGCTCGATCATATCGACCGCGCTGCCTTCGAGACGTTTTGCGATCTCGATGCAGTCTTCAACGGTGGAACCTGCAACGTTTGCGATGATAACGGTATCTTCGTTCTCGATTTTCGGAAGCTCGTGCGAGAGGAAGTAGTCAACGCCCGGGTTCTGCAGACCGACGGAGTTGAGCATACCCATCGGAACTTCTGCGATACGCGGCGGCGGGTTGCCGGCGCGCTGGTTGAGCGTGGTACCTTTCAGCGACATACCGCCGAGCGCGGAAACCGGATAGAAATCGGTGTATTCCTCGCCGAAACCGAAAGTTCCGGATGCCGGGATAATCGGGTTTTTGAATTCAATGCCGCACATTTTGACGGAAAGATCAGCCATTACAGTTCAACCTCCTTGGAATCGAATACCGGACCGTCTTTGCAGACGCGTGCGTAGTATGCTTCACCGTTTTTAACGGATTTGCAGGCACAGACGAGGCAGGCGCCAACGCCGCAGCCCATGCGCTCTTCGAGAGAAACTTCGCACTCCACGCCGAATTCGTTGGCGAGAGCAACAACGCCTTTGAGCATGCCGTTCGGGCCGCAGGCACAGATGAGGTCAGCGCCTTCGTTTTCGAGAACGCGGCGCAGAGCGGTGGTTACAAAGCCTTTTTCGCCTGCAGTGCCGTCGTCGGTGCAGAGGACAACGTTTGCACCGGTGCGTTTGAAGTCATCCTGCAGAATTACTGCGGAAGCGCTGCGGAAACCGGTGATGACGGTTGCGTTTTCTTTATAGAATTTTGCGCACTGGAGCATCGGAGGTGTGCCGATGCCGCCGCCGATCAGAACGACCTTTTTGCCTTCTTCAAGCGTAAAGCCGTTGCCGAGCGGTGCGATCATATCGATCAGATCGCCTTCGCGGAGTTCTGCGATTACTTTTGTGCCTTCGCCGCGTACTTCAAATACGAGCGTGAGCGTGCCGTTTTCGCGGTCGACCTCACAGATGGAGATCGGGCGGCGCAGCATAAAGCCGTCGGCGCGGACGTGTGCGAACTGGCCGGCAACCGCTTTGTTTGCGATCTCCGGGCAGCGGATTACCAAGCGGTAACACTCTTTTGCGAGTGTTTCCTTGCGGATAACCCGGTATTTTTCGAGCAGGTGGTTAAAATCCATAGTTCCTCCATTCTTCCGCCGCAATGGCGGCAGATCTATCAATGATAAAGCATTATTTGCTGATTCGACGGATCATAGAGCGAAAACGAATCGAAGAAAACAGCCAGGCAACAAGGCAGAAAAGCGGAACAGCCAGGCCGAATCCCGGAAGCGCTTTTGCTTTGTTTAAAATATCGAGCTGCACAAACGCAAGAATCAGTGTCATAAGCGCCATTGCGGCGATACGGCAATCCTTCGAGAGCGTTTTCTGTCTGTCGAGTGCGATCGGTTCGCTCGCTTTTTTGCATCCGGTCAGAACCGAATTTTTGGAAATCAGCACTTTCCAGAGGATGCACAGCAGCAGGGAGATAACCGGCACAGCTGCATAGTCGATTCCGCTCCACGGAGTCGGCATCGGGATGTACGGCAGGTTGATGAGCGTATAAAAAAGCATCAGCCCGGCAACCGCAAAGGAAAGACCGATGAACAGCCTGCGCGGATCGCGGATCGTCCAGATTTGTTTGATCAAAAAAAGCACTCCTTTTGACAAAATACTCCGTATACAAGTATAGCATAAATAAAGAGGAAAAGGAATAGTTTTTTCTGCGGTTTGACAAGCGGCGTTTCGTTCGGTAGAATATAGAAAAAAGGCAGGAGGCGGGACGAATGATAGCGCTGAAAAAAGCAACAGAAGCGGACAAAGAGACGTGGTTTTCGATCGATCCGCATATCGAAGAAACGGTGTTTTTCAGAAAATGCCGCGACCAATATGCATATCTTATAACAGAGGATGAAAGCACCGTCGGTGTGCTGCGGTTCAGCCTGTTTTGGGATGCGATCCCGTTTCTTGATCTGCTGTTCCTCACCGGGGAAAACCGGAGGAAAAATATCGGCAGAGCGGCAATGGCGCTGTGGGAAGATAAAATGCGAAAAAGTGGGTATCGGACCGTTCTGCTTTCGACACAGGCGGACGAAGACGCCCAGCATTTCTACCGCAAAATCGGCTATACCGACTGCGGCTGTCTTTTGTTAAACGACGGCGCGCACAAACAGCCGACGGAGCTTTTCTTCAAAAAAGAACTGGAGGGATAACGGGAGTGGAAACACCGCTTTACGATTTTTTGAAACGGTATGCTGCGGGCAATACCGTAAGGCTGCATATGCCGGGACACAAAGGACATCATCCGGACAGCGCGCTGCAGGAAATGGCGCGGTACGACATCACCGAGATTGCAGGCGCCGATTCGCTGTTTGAGGCAGAAGGTGTCATCCGCGAAGCCGAGCGCAACACGGCGGCACTGTATGAAACGGGAGACACTTGTTTTTTGGCGGGCGGTTCGACACTCGGTATTCAGACGATGCTTGCGTGCTGCTGTATGCCGGGCGACACCGTGCTTGCGGCGCGCAACGCGCATAAGGCGTTTATCAACACCTGCGCCCTGCTGGATCTGAATGTACAGTGGCTCCTTCCAAACAGCCGCGACAGCTTCGGCGTCAGCGGAACGGTGGATGCAGAGCAGGTGCGCGAAGCACTTGCACAAGGCGGTATCAAGGCCGTATACATCACTTCGCCCGACTATATGGGCTTTATGAGCGACATAAAAGCAATCGCGGACGTCTGCAAAGAATACGGCGTGCCGCTTCTTGTGGATAACGCACACGGCGCACATCTGAAATTTATGCCCAAGGATCGCCATCCGATCGCGCTTGGCGCTTCGATGTGCTGTGAATCGGCACATAAAACGCTCCCGGTTTTAACGGGCGGTGCGTTTTTGCATATCGCAAAAGATTTTCCGGTCAGCGCGCAGCTCGCAAAAGAGAAGGCGGCACTGTTCGGTTCGACGAGCCCGTCGTATCTGATCCTGCTCTCGCTCGATCTGTGCAACCGCTATCTCGAAGAACGCGGAAAAGCGGATTTTGCCGCACTTGCAAAAACGGCCAAAAGGCTGCGCAAAGCCGCGGAGGAATCCGGCTTTGCCGCGCAGGACGGTCTGCTCGATGATACGAAAATTACGCTTGATGGCGCGAACATCGGTATGACGGGTGAGGCGCTCGCCGATTATTTCCGCGAAAAAGGAATCGAATGCGAATATGCCGGTCAACGGAACTTCTTTTTCATGATCTGGCCGAATAATACAGCCGAAGAAATCGACCGGCTGGAAGAGGCGATCCGGAGCACGCCCAAAGGAAACGCCATATTTACCGTAAGAAACTTTACACTTCCGAAAGCGGTTATGATGCCGAGAGCAGCGACATTTGCACCGCAGGAAAGTGTGAAAACCGAGGAAAGTGCCGGCCGTATTGCAGCACAGACACGGATTACCTGTCCGCCGGGCGTACCTTTGGTGGTGGCAGGCGAAGAAATCGACGAAAACACGATAATTTTCTTAAAAAACAGTGGCATTCTGCGAATAAATGTGGTAAAATACAAACAGGGATAAAAAAGTACGTGATGAGCTTTCAGTTTTATCCAATATGCATAGTATCGGAATAAACTGCGGGCCTGCAAATATAACGCAGCGTGATCATCCCGATGAATGACAAGGAGGGTCCTCTATGAAACTGATTTACGCGATTGTAAGTAACGACGACAGTGCGGCTGTATCCTCGGCTCTGACCAAAGTTGGCTTCTTTGCAACCAAACTTTCTTCTACCGGTGGCTTCCTGATGGCCGGCAACACCACCTTCATGATCTGTACGGAAGAAGAGAAGGTTGATGAGGCAATTTCTATCATCGCTTCGAAGAGTAAAAAGCGTACTCAGATGGTTCCGTCTCCGGCTGCATACGGTATGGGCGGTTACACCCCGTATCCGGTTGAAGTTACCGTTGGCGGCGCAACAATCTTCGTTACCAACGTAGAGCGTTTTGAAAAGATCTGATCGTGAGTTCTTTTCTTCCAAAACGGCAATACGGAAATCAAAGGCTGTACCGGATGCTCACTGCCGCTGCAGGCAGTGAGCATTTGTGTCATGCATACTTGCTGCACGGCCCGAGCGGTGTCGGCAAACGCACGCTTGCGAAATATATCGCGGCGGCTGCGCTTTGTACCGGCAAAGATCGTCCGTGTGGCTTTTGTGCGTCCTGTTTGAAGCTGGAACACGGCAATCACCCGGATTATTATGTGTATGAAGGCAAACGCGGCAGTCAGGCGATTCATATCGAACTGACGAGAAAAATCCGGCAGGACGCGTATATCAAACCGAATGACGGCGAATATAAGGTGTATATCATCCCGTTTGCGGAGGATATGTCGCCGTCTGCGGCAAATGCATTTTTAAAGGTGCTGGAGGAACCGCCGGCACACGCAATTTTTATCCTTACCGCGGAACATAAAGAGCGCGTGATCGAGACAATCCGTTCGCGCTGTATCCAGCTTGCGGTGTATCCGGCGCTCGAAGAGGAGATCGCCGCATTTTTAAAAGAGCAAAAACCGGAGCTTTCCGATGAGGCGTGCAAAAAACTCGCTTCACTCTCGGGCGGAAGCATGGGAAAGGCTCTTGAAATGGCAGAAGAAAAGGGAGAAAAAGACGAACTCGCACCGGCGATCCTTTCGGCGTTTGCCGCCAAAAAGGAGTATGTGCTGCTGAGCACGCTGCAGAAAGCTGCGGCTTCGCGCGAGACGTTTTTGGATACGATGACACAGGTCTGCGCTATACTGCGCAGTGAGCTGCGCGCCCGTGCGGCAAAAGAAATGCCGAAGGAAGGCGCACCCAACCTGACGCTCAAACAGGCGGCAGACGGCGTTTTGGCTGTGGAAGATGCGGTTGCGGCAGTGTCATCGAACGTGAATTTAAGTTTGCTTGTTATGCAGCTGACGGCTTCGCTTTTGGAGTGCGGCCGGTAAAGCTGTTTGAAATCAATACGGTATCGAAAAAGCGGTACCGGGAATAAGGAAGTATTACCCATATGGCAGAAGTAATCGGCGTACGTTTTAAAAACGTAGGCAAAGTATATTATTTCGACCCGAAAGGCATGCGTTTTGAATCGGGTCAGCACGTAATCGTTGAGACCTCCCGCGGTGTTGAATGCGGACAGGTCGTACTCGCAAACCGCGAAGTCGGCGAAGAGGCGGTTGTTTCGCCGCTCAAACCGGTTATGCGTCTTGCAACCGCGCGCGATCTGGAGATCGTCGAGGAGAACAAGGTAAAAGAAAAAGAGGCTTTCCAGCTTTGCCAGGAGAAGATCGCAAAGCACAAGCTCGTTATGAAGCTTGTCGATGTGGAATATACCTTTGACAACAACAAGATCCTGTTTTATTTTACCGCAGACGGCCGTGTCGACTTCCGCGAACTCGTAAAAGACCTTGCGGCGGTATTCCGCACCCGCATCGAGCTTCGCCAGATCGGTGTGCGTGATGAATCGAAGATGCTCGGCGGTCTCGGCATCTGCGGCAGACCGTTTTGCTGCTCGTCGTATCTCGGCGAGTTCCAGCCGGTTTCCATCAAGATGGCAAAAGAACAGGGACTCTCGCTCAATCCGACCAAGATCAGCGGCACCTGCGGCAGACTGATGTGCTGCTTGAAATATGAGCAGGACAGCTACGAAGAGCTTTTGAAGATCACACCGAAGATGGGCGCAAGCGTAAAAACGCCGGACGGCCGCGGCACGGTTGTTGACGTAAACCTGCTCACCGGTATGCTGAGCGTTCGCATGGACGTTGACCCGAACGCAGCACCGCGCAGCTTCCACAGAAGCATTGTTTCGGTCATCCGCGACGGTCATATCCGTGTTGACCGTTCGGAAATTGCGGCGCTTTCGAAGCTTGAGGATAAATAAAGGACAGCCGGATCGGGCTTTTGGCATTTTCCTTCATTTTCTCACTCTTTCAATGGCAGTTAGTCTTGACTTTTTCGGACGAATCATTTACTATAATAATAGGTTAGACCCTTTAAACGAATCTATAACAAGTTAGGAGGCGTTTTCATGGCTTTTAAAATCACTGACGAGTGCATCAGCTGCGGTGCTTGCGCTGATGAGTGCCCGGTTTCCGCTATCGCTGAGGGCGACGGCAAATACGAGATCGATGCTGATACCTGCATCGCTTGCGGCGCTTGCGCTGGCGTTTGCCCGGTAGGTGCTCCGGTCGAGGAGTAATCCTTACATTTTGAACGTAAAAAACCGCTCGGTTTTCCGAGCGGTTTTTTATTTTGCATTCATATCGTTTTGGCAAAGATATTGTCGGTATCGCCACCGTAGTTTTCAAGCGTACCGATTTTTTCATAACCGTACCGCTCGTAAAAGCCGGTCATATCCGACGGGATATAGACGGTGGAAAAGCCGTGTGCTTTGGCGTATGCTTCGGCGGCTTCGATCAGCTTGCCGCAGATGCCTTTGCCGCGGTGCGCTTCGCCGACGAACATACTGCTGATCCACGGGAAATAGCGGTTGTCCGGATAATAGTCGGTTTTCAGAAACGTACAGTATCCGATGACCGCATCGCCGTTCATTGCCGCAAACGCGCATTCCCAGTCGGAAAAGCAGCCTTCACGCAAGAGCTTGGCCAGGTGTTTTCCGGCGATCCAGGAGCAGGTTTCGGCATAAGAGGCGAGGATTTCGGCTTGCGGTGTGCCGGGTAAAATGCGGACGATCTGCATCTTATTCCGCTTTCAGGAATGCGCGGATGCTGCCGCGGGTAAAGTGGCAAGCGGCTTTTTCGATAAAGCGCGGGAAGTCGACGTTGGATGCGCTGTTTGCGGAGTCGGAGATGACGCGGACAACGGCAAACGGAACACCAAATTCATAGCAGACCTGTGCAACTGCGGCGCCTTCCATTTCGGCACACTGCAGGTTTTCGATATTTGCATCGAGCCATGCGTTTTTCGCGTCGTCGCAGATGAACTGGTCGCCGGAAGCAACGGTGCCGACCTGCGTTTTCGGTTCAACGATGCCGAATTCGTCGAGGTATTCCTGCGGGATGTCATTTTTCATATCGTTTGCGGTGTAAGCGTTGACCGCTTTTTCGAGAGCGGCGCTGAGGTTTGCGTCGGTTTCAAAGTATTTCACGCAGATAACCGGAACCTCCATCAGACGGGACGGATCGCCGAGGTCAAAGTCGTGCTGGATCAGGCGGTCGCCGATAACGATATCGCCGACATTGAGTGCTTTGTGTACGCCGCCGGCACTGCCGCAGAAGATCACGCAATCCGGATGATAGCGGTCGATGAGCGTGGTAGCGGTGGAAGCGGAAGCAACCTTACCGATGCGGGATTTCACGAGAACGACATCTTTTCCGTAGAGCTTGCCGCTGCAGAATTCGCGGCCGGCAACGGTCGTGATCTCGGCGTCGGTCAAATCTTCGCGCAGAAGCAGGATTTCTTCATCCATTGCACAAATAATTCCGTATTTCATATTTCATTCTCCTTTGACTTTTGGTATAATAAATAGGATATGTAGTGGGTACGTCAATTCGTCTGCTTCGGTACGGATGTACGAAGCTTCGTATCTATCATTATAGCAAGAAATCCGGCGGAATGCAACGAGGTGAACGGAACAATGACACATCTGGGAAATGATTGGGATCTGCTTTTAAAAGAGGAGACGGAGCAGCCGTATATGGAGGAGCTTCGGCAGTTTCTCAGAGAAGAATACCGCAGCCATACGGTCTATCCGCCAAAAGGCGAGATGTTCCGTGCTCTGCAGATGACACCGTACAGCGATGTCAAAGTTGTCATCATCGGGCAGGACCCGTATCACGGAGAAGGACAGGCGATGGGCATGAGCTTTTCCGTGCGTGACGGTGTGAAGATTCCGCCGTCGCTTGTGAATATCTATCAGGAGATCGAGCGAAGCACCGGCAGAAAACAGCCGCCGAGCGGTGATCTCACACGCTGGGCAGTGCAGGGTGTTCTGCTGTTAAACGCGGTTTTGACCGTACAGGCGGGAAAAGCGGCAAGCCATCGCGGAAAAGGCTGGGAGCGCTTCACGGATCAGATTATCCGGCTTTTGGACCGCAGAGAAAAGCCGATTGTCTTTCTTTTATGGGGTGCGGACGCGCGCAAGAAGCGCGAACTGATCAAAAATCCGAACCACGTCGTATTGACGGCGGCTCATCCGAGTCCGCTTTCGGCGTACAACGGCTTTTTCGGATGCGATCATTTCAACAAGGCGAATGCGGCGCTGGTTCAAAGCGGTCAGCAGCCGATTTTATGGTAACGGAGGAACGGGTATATGAAAAGACAGGATTATATCAGCTGGGACGAGTATTTTATGGGTATCGCGCTGCTTTCGGCGCAGAGAAGCAAGGATAACAACACACAGGTCGGCGCGTGCATCGTAAGTGACGAGAACAAGATCCTCTCGGTTGGCTACAACGGTATGCCGACGGGTTGTTCGGACGATGAAATGCCGTGGGAACGCGACGGCGCACAGCTCGATACGAAGTATCCGTTCGTCTGCCACGCGGAACTGAACGCGATCCTCAACACGGCGGCACCGGGTTCGCTCAAAGGCGCAAAGGTATACGTTACGCTTTTCCCGTGCAACGAGTGTGCAAAAGCGATCATTCAGTGCGGCATCAAAGAGGTCATCTACCTCTCCGATAAATATGCTGACACTGACGGCACAAAGGCTTCGAAGAAGATGTTCGACATGACCGGCGTTAAGTATACGGCATACGGCGTAAGCGGCAGAGAGCTGAAAATTGATCTGTAAGAAAAAAGTATGAAAAAAGCGACGAACCCTGAGAAATCTCAGGGTTCGTTTTGTCATATAGGGAAACTATCGGTTTCCGATTCGAGAATTAGTGATTCGATAGAGAGGGACTCTGCCCAATTCGCCTTCGTATACTCTGTTGTTCTCAAGTTTATATGATACTTGCGAAGTTCCGGGTTTATATAAGCGGTTGTTCTGTATGCGATACAAGAATTTTGCACTGCCTGCAAAACAGATTTTGTCACCCTTAATCTCATATTCGAATTTGTTACTAGTTCCGGGATAAATTCTGTTGTTTTCGATTCGGCAAATAAGTGTTTTATCAAATTCTCCCTTGAACACGTAAAGCGTTTTAGAATGAGGTGCAGATTTTGCATGGTGCTGTGAAGGTTTCCACATGGATTCTATTACACTGCTAATACCCATTGAGACCATAAACGAAAGGATGAATAGTTCCCAAATCTCCGCGTTGTTCCAAGTGCTGAATGTGAAAAGAAAGATGATAAAAATGACGATCCAAAGAATTAGAACACGAACAGCAAATTTTTTGAGTTTTTCCATGCTGTTTTCCCCCTTATACCTTTAACTGACTACGGAGCATAGAAAGCATTGCTTCTTTTGAAATAGTTCTTGCGGAAGGATGAGGCATCTCGATTACCTTGGCAGAATGCTCGATGCAATAAAGCACATCTTTCTGTATACCGCAAAGTACAATGTATTTTGGCACAATAATTTCGATTTCCTTTTTTAGAATTTCGAATACTACGCTGTCCTCTTCCCGCATGCTTTCAACCAAACTCCAGAAAGCATCTTTGCTGGTGCTGCCGCCGCCGACCTTGCTGATGTTTGTAAAAGCGATCGATCGTAATGCTGGAAGGGCATCTTTCTTTAAGCAGATCAGTTCGTTTGGATCTGTTTCCGGATTTTGTATCAGTTTAGTCCACCGAGCAATATTGTACCAAGTTTGCGGATGCTTTCTGGCGATTCCGTCCAAAGGAAAATCTTTTTTTATCGCAATATCTTTCAGCCAGGTGAGAAAGGTCACTCCTTCAGAAAAATCCCAGCCGTTTGTTTCTTTGGCGATAAAGAGAATACCGTTTTCCGCATCATATTTCTCTTCATCTACAATACCGAATTCATTGATACGGTTTGGCACAGCATCACTTCCGTAATGTTTCTTCCATTCATTCAAAAAAGCTTCTGTCTTCTCGGCGTATAACCGATTAAGTGCTTCGTTTATTTTCTGATTCTTTTCTGCTGACATCATGTTTACCTCCTGATAAAGTTGTGAATAAATTCGTGATAGAGGCATGAATTACCTTCTGAAAAGTTGTTAACTTTTCGTGAATACGAGAGAATAGCAGTTAAACAAACGACCAAACCTGCTTTTAGGGCAGATTTGGCCGTAAGATTATAATTTTTATCCATTCGGATACATTTTGCGGAGAAGTTCGATGCCGTATTCGCGTCTTGTGCCGCGCAGACGCTCGATATACGCTTCGAGCGCGCCGCGTGCGTGTTCCGGACCGCCTTCCTTCATAACCGTCCACATCGGATCGATCGGATATTTCGATTTCTTCATCATTTCGTCGACCCAGTCGGCAATGATCTTCGCACCTTTCGCACAAAGCTCCGGATGCTCCGCCGCGAGGTTGTTGAGCTCGTGCGGGTCTTCCTTGACGTTGAAGAGCATCTCTTTGTCGAAAAGATGGTAGCCGCCGTGTACTGTGCGGATATAGACGTAATCATCGAAGCGGGCAGAGCGCTGGCAGACATGGCAGCACTGCGTTAAAACGAGCGAATCGCGCGAGCAGTCCTCGCCTTCAAGCAGCGTTTTTGCGTAGCTTACGCCGTCGTATTCGTAGTCGTTTCCGAAAGTTCCGGTGGTGCCGAGCAGCTCTTTGATCGTCGGGAGCAGGTCGACGTTATCGTGGAAGCCGTTTGCTACGAAGCCTTTTTTCGCACCCGGCCATTTGATGATCATCGGGATATGGCAGGTCGGCTCGTCCGCGGTGCCGTGTTCTGCATAAAGACCGAGCTCACCCATATTTTCGCCGTGGTCGGAGGTGATGATGATCGCGAGATCGTCGTCGTAGAGTCCTTTTTCCTTGAGCAGGTCGACGATCATTTTGATGTTATCATCGGTGTAGCGGATGCCGCAGTCGTAGTTATCCATGAACTCTTTCATTTCGTCCATGGTTTCGATCTTGCCCGGGTGGCGCGGCCATTGCGGATTCGCGATATCGTTCCACATGCTGATCTCGTTTGCGCCGTGCGGACCGACGTGCAGCAGGTGTTCGTCGAAGATCTCGTCCGTGATCCAGTTATCGCACAGCGGAACGTCTTTGAACGGATTGCCGAATTCCGCCGGTGCGCGGTACGGTGTATGCGGATCCCAGTAATGGACGTGCATGAACCAGTTGTCCTTGTCGCCGTTGCGCTCGATCCAGTCGAGAACGAGCGGTGTTACGCGCTCAGCCGATTCGCTGCCGCGGTTGCCGACGTTGTACATCTCGTTGAAGCCGGAGTTGAACCACCACGAGGAGTGACGCTCGGCAAAGGTGGAGAAGGAAACGGTGTGCATTCCGGCGCGGCGGAACTGCATAAACAGGCCGTTTTCGGAGTAATCGTCGGTGAAGTGGCGCGGTTCACCCTGCAGGCGCAGATCAGCCGCGGTGCCGCCGTGACCGACAACGCCGGTGCGGATGCCGTACTGACCGGTGATCAGCGACGCACGCGACGGCAGACACGGTGCGTTCGGGCAGTAGTAATCAGAGAAACGAACGCCTTCTGCCGCGATCGCATCGATCGTCGGCGAGGTATCGCGGCCGTAGCCGTAGCAGCCGAGATGGTCGCTGCGGAGGGTATCAATGTCGAACATTAAAACACGCATAAGAAAGCTCCTCGTATAATAAGATTTGCAGATAGTTTTAAGTGTATCTGCTTAGTTCACTCAATTAAATATCAGCAGGCTTTGATATACC
>JBGUUS010000087.1:0-15854 GCA_045133675.1 Oscillospiraceae bacterium
CTCACATATCGCTGTACACTCGATAGAAAGGCTGCCAGAAACGGCGGCTATCTCGTATAATCTTCCACAAAGGAGAAAGAATATGAAAGTTTTAGTTGTTGGCGGCGGCGGCCGCGAGCATGCGATTATCAAAAAGCTCAAAGAGAGCAAAAAGAACCCGGAGCTCTTTGCGGCACCGGGCAACGGCGGTATTGCCGCTGATGCAACCTGCGTTCCGATCAAAGCAACGGACGTAGACGCAATGGTAGAGTATGCTGTAAACAATGCGATCGACTTCTGCGTTGTAGCGCCGGACGATCCGCTGGTTCTTGGCATGGTTGACGCAATGGAGGAAAAAGGCATCCGCTGCTTCGGCCCGTCCAAACTGGCTGCTGCTTTGGAAGGCAGTAAGGTTTTCTCCAAAGACCTCATGAAAAAATACAACATCCCGACCGCAGGCTATGAAACCTTTACCGATGCACAGGCTGCAATCGCATATGTAAAAGAGCAGAACAGCTATCCGACCGTTATCAAAGCAGACGGTCTTGCTCTCGGCAAAGGCGTTATCATTGCAGAGGATTTTGCGGCAGCAGAAGAAGGCATCCGCTCCATCATGGAGGACAAAATCTTCGGCAAGAGCGGCAACCAGATCGTTATCGAGGAGTTCCTGACCGGTCCGGAAGTTTCTGTTCTCTCCTTCACCGATTCGCACACGCTGGTTCCGATGGTTTCTTCCATGGACCACAAACGTGCACTGGACGATGACAAAGGTCTGAACACCGGCGGTATGGGCACGGTTGCACCGAACCCGTTCTATACGGAAGACGTTGCAAAAGAGTGCATGGAGACCATCTTCCTTCCGACGATGGAAGCTATGAAAAAAGAAGGCCGTCCGTTCAAAGGCGTTATCTATTTCGGTCTGATGATCACCCCGAAAGGACCGAAAGTTATCGAGTACAACTGCCGCTTCGGCGATCCGGAGACGCAGGTTGTTCTGCCGCTGCTTGAAAGCGATCTGCTTGAGATCTTTGAGGCTTGCGCAGATGAAAGACTTGCAGAAGTCGAAGTTAAATTCGGCACCGGTGCTGCTGCATGCGTTATGCTGGCTTCCGGCGGTTATCCGACCAAATACGAATCCGGCAAAGCAATCGAAGGTCTGGACGAAAACGGCCAGAATCCGAAAGCTGTGATCTATCACTCCGGCACGAAGGTTGAAAACGGCACCTACTATACCGCAGGCGGCCGTGTTCTCGGCGTTTCGGCAACGGGCGATCACCTGATCCAGGCGCTCGGTCGTGCATATGAAGCAGCAGAGACCATCTCCTTTGAGAAAATGCATTACCGCAAAGATATCGGTAAACGCGCAATGAGCGCACTGAAATAAGAAAGGGAAATCCATTTATGTACGCAAATCTGATCGACAGCATCGGCTTTGTTGCAGAATTCGACAAAGACGTTGCAGATGCGATGAACCAGGAACTTTCGCGTCAGCGCCGCAACCTGGAGCTGATCGCAAGTGAGAACATCGTTTCTCCGGCTGTTATGGCAGCTATGGGTTCGGTTCTCACCAATAAATACGCAGAGGGCTATTCCGGCAAACGCTATTACGGCGGCTGCGAGTGCGTTGATATCGTGGAAGATATCGCGATCAAACGCGCAAAAGAGCTCTTTGGCGCAGAATTTGTCAACGTACAGCCGCACTCCGGCGCACAGGCAAACCTTGCGGTTTACTTCGCGCTGCTGAATCCGGGCGACACCGTTCTGGGCATGAGCCTTGCAGACGGCGGTCATCTGACCCACGGTTCTCCGGTCAATATGAGCGGCAAATACTACAACTTCGTTCCGTACGGCGTTGACAGCGAGACCGGCCGTATCGATTACGATGCACTTCGCGAACTTGCCATCGAAAAACAGCCGAAGCTGATCGTTGCAGGCGCAAGCGCATATCCGCGCGCAATCGATTTTGAGAAGATCGCAGCGATCGCAAAAGAAGTCGGTGCCTATTTCATGGTCGACATGGCACATATCGCAGGTCTTGTTGCGGCAGGCGAGCACGCTTCGCCGGTTCCGTATGCTGACATCGTAACCACCACGACGCACAAAACGCTTCGCGGTCCGCGCGGCGGCATGATCCTCTGCAAAGAAGAACTCGGCAAACAGATCAACAAAGCGATCTTCCCGGGAACGCAGGGCGGTCCGCTGATGCACGTTATCGCAGCAAAAGCAGTTTGCCTCGGCGAGGCGCTTTCCGACGAGTTCAAGGCATATCAGCATCAGGTTGTTCTGAATGCGAAAGCACTGGCAGAAGCACTGATGAAGAGAGGCTTTGATCTGGTTTCCGGCGGTACGGATAACCACCTCATGCTTCTTGACCTCAGAAGCATGAACGTAACCGGTAAAGAGCTCGAAAAACGCCTGGATACCGTTTATATCACGGTCAACAAGAACGCGATCCCGAACGACCCGCAGAGTCCGTTCATCACGAGCGGTATCCGTATCGGTACCCCGGCTGTTACAAGCCGCGGTCTCAAAGAAGAGGATATGGATGTCATCGCAGAATGCATCTATAAAACCGCAACCGATTACGAAAACTCCGCAGACGAAGTTCGCGCAACGGTTAATGCGCTTTGCGCAAAATACCCGCTTTACGAATAATCTCCGGTTATCCGGAGCGAGCATAAAAGCCGAAGCAGATGCTTCGGCTTTTGCTTTTGGGCAAGTTTTGCTTTACTGTTGCGGCGGATGTGCTATAATAGGTGGTATGAATTGCGGCCTGTTTTTCAGGAAGGACGGGCGAAACGAAAACGAAAGAAAGGTTGATCCCTATGTCTTTGGCGAGAGTTGATTTTTATTCCGAGTGCCTCGGTTTTAATACGACGGCGCTGATTATTATTCCGGATTCGATCCCGAACAAGAAAGCGAATGTCTTGTATCTGCTGCACGGTCTTTCCGATAACTGCACGGGATGGATGCGCCTGACCAGCATTGAACGCTATGCGCGTGCGCGCAAAATGGCGGTTGTTATGCCGGAGGTTCAGCGCAGCTATTATACGGATATGGCGTACGGCTCAAAATATTTTTCCTATGTTGCGGTTGAACTGCCGAAGCTGATGCAGAAGATGTTCGGATTTTCCGATAAACAGGAGAAAAACTTCGTTGCCGGCCTTTCGATGGGCGGTTACGGCGCGCTCAAATGTGCGCTGACATATCCGCAGAAATATGCGGGCTGTGCAGCGTTCTCCTCTGCCTGCGATGTAAAAGGCAATATCACCGGCGGCCGCTATGACGGAACGGACCGTCTGCGCGAGTTCAAAGCCCTGTTCGGCGAGAATCTGGAAGTCGGTGACGAAAACGATCTGTTTGCGCTGATGCAGAAGAACGCAGACCTTGAGAAAAAGGCGAAGTTCTTTGTCACCTGCGGCACGGACGATTCGCTCTATGCACAGAATGTCCGCTTTAAAGAAGAAATGGAGAAACTGCCGTACGATATCACGTACATGGAGTGGAAAGGCGACCACACCTGGGATTTCTGGGACAAATCGATCGAACTGGCGCTGCAGCTGTTCATCGATAAAAAGAAGAAGCTTTCCGTTTAACACGGAGTAGGAGGAAACACCATGGCAATTCCGCTTGCGGAGCGGATCCGCCCGTCCTCGCTCGATGAGGTGGTCGGACAAAAACATATCCTTGGACCCGGCAAACCGTTACGGCGCATTATTGAATCGGGAAAGATCCCGAATATGATCTTCTATGGCTCTTCGGGTATCGGTAAAACGACCGTTGCCCGTATTATCGCCGAAAAGACGAATATGCGCCTGCATAAATTGAACGGTACGTCCGCTTCAACCGCCGATATCAAGGCGATTGTTGAAGAGGTCAATTCCTTTGCGGGATATAACGGTATTTTGCTGTATCTCGACGAGATCCAGTATCTGAACAAAAAACAGCAGCAGTCACTTCTTGAACATATCGAAAACGGCAGCATTACGCTGATTGCATCGACCACGGAGAACCCGTATTTTTATATTTACAATGCGATTTTGAGCCGAAGCACGGTGTTCGAGTTCAAACCCGTTCAGCCGGATGAGGTTCAAAAAGCCATTCGCCGTGCGTTTGTTCTGCTTGGCGAAGAGTATGATGTGACGGTGGAGGCGGAAGACGAAGTCGTTGCGTATATGGCATCGATGTGCGGCGGCGACGTGCGCAAAGCGATGAACAGCGCCGAGCTCTGCGTATTTTCTGCTGAAGAAGCTGACGGCGTAAAAACCGTTACGATGGAGCTGGCCGAAGCGCTCTCGCAGCGCAGCAGCATGCAGTATGACCGCGGCGGCGATCAGCACTATGACATTATTTCCGCGCTGCAAAAATCGATCCGCGGTTCGGATGAAAATGCAGCACTGCACTATCTGGCGCGTCTGATGGAAGCCGGCGATCTGATTTCCGCCTGCCGCCGTATTATGGTAATCGCGTGTGAGGATATCGGATTGGCGTATCCGCAGGCGATCCCGATCGTAAAAGCATGCATTGATGCGGCAGTACAGCTCGGTTTGCCGGAAGGACGGATTCCGCTCGCCGATGCGGTCGTTCTGCTCGCAACTGCGCCGAAATCAAACAGTGCGTACGAAGGCATCAATCGGGCAATCGCAGACGTACAGGCCGGAAAAGCCGGACCGATCCCGCGGTGTTTGCAGAACAAGCACTACGACGGCGACGATGTGAAGGAAAAAGGTCAATTCTATAAATACCCGCACAGTTATCCGGATCACTATGTCCGTCAGCAGTATCTGCCGGATGAGCTGGTTGGAACCGTGTACTATGAATTTGGCGACAACAAAAACGAGCAGGCTGCCAAAGCCTACCGCGCAAAGCTTTTGCAGAATCTCGCCGAGCGCGAAAAAGCGGAACTTGAAATGAAACGGAGAAAATGATCATGAAGAAGATTTTTGCCATTGTGCTGGCGCTCACTTTTCTTTTGAGCGGATGCGGCGAACCTGCTGCCGCTGATCCGGAAACGGTATACGCCGACGTGCTCAGCGATTATAAACTGATCGCAGAAGGTGTGTTGAACGAAAGCCTTGATGACGTTGCGATTCGCCGCGAGGAGTTCAGCAAGCTCGGATTGAGCGACGCATTCTGTGCACAGCTTAAAAACAAGAGACTTTCGACGTTCTTTATCGACTGCATTATCCGCAGCATGACGGAAGGCCTTGAAAACCCAACACTTGCTTCGTTCGGCTATGCGTTCGATGACATCAACGGCGACGGCAACGCCGAGCTTTTGTGGATTCGTGAGGACCGTCTTCTGCTCGGTGTATTCACAGTTGTGGATGGAAAAGCAGCCGCGGTCGAATTCTGGGATACCGACCGACTTGGTATGATCACGGACGACGGTGAGATCTATACTTGTGTAGAGAGTGCGGCAAGCACCTATAACCGCAGTAAGCTCGAGAAAAACAGTACGGAACTGACGACAACGTTTGCAATCATCCACGACGGATTTAATGACGGCAAAAAAGTTTGCTACGAATGGGTGAACGGCGAACGCGTATCCATTGATGAGGATCGCTATAAACAGCTGAAAGAAGAAAATCCGTTCAAAGCAAGCAGCCGCTGGCTTGCGCTCGAGATCACACCGCTCGCATAATAAAAAGAAAAATGAAGGACCCGGCCTTTCGGCCGGGTCCTTCTGCGTTTGGATAAGGGATTATGTGTGAAGGAGTAAACTTATGGCTTAGTCGTTGCGGTCTTTTTCGGCTTTGAGAACTTTGCCGCTTACTGCGTCGATCTCATAGTCGTATTCGTAGCCGTTTGCTTCAAACTCTACCTGGTAGACGTATCTGCCGTCGTCTTCGTCGAGTTCAACGCTTACGGATTTTGCAGAGGTTACGCCTGCGTGATTGAAGGCGGTGGATTTTGCCTTGTCTTTGCCGATGTAGTTCGCGGTGTTGGCCGGTGCGCGATCATCGTCATCATCGTCATCATCGTCGCGCTCGACACGTTCTTTGTCAACATCGAGAACTTTTCCGGATTTCGCATCGATCTCATAGTCGTACTCGTAACCGTTTGCGGAGAAATCCACTTCGTAGTAGACGCGTCCGTCGTCGCGATCGAGCTCCACTCTTTCGAAGCGAGCGTCAGCAGCTTTTACACCTGCGTGGCTGAGTGCTGCGGATTTTGCTTTGTCTTTGCTGATATAGTCAGCGGAGGTGGAGGAAGATTCGTTGTTTACAGCCGGTTTAGAGGATTCCGTGCCGGTGCTCGGTTTAGAGGATTCCGTGCCGGTGCTCGGTTTGGTGTTTACCGGGCGGTCGTCATCGACTTCCTGCTCGGAGCCTACAACTTTACCGGTTTTTGCGTTGATATCGTACTCATATTCCTTGCCGTTTGCGGTGAATTCGATCTCGAAGAGAACCAGGCCGTCGTCTTCGTCGAGTTCTACTTTTTCGAAGTATGCATCAGCTTCTTTGACACCTGCATGGTCGAGAGCGGCTTTTTTCGCTGCTGCTTTCGTGATATAGCCGGTGGAGGTTGGTTTGGATTCGGTTACGGTTTTGTCGTCGTGGTCATCGCGGTCGGATTCGAAAGAGAGGATCTTGCCGGTTTTGGCATCGACTTCGTATTCATATTCGATGCCGCCTGCTACGAAGTCGATCTCGTATACTGCTTTGCCATCGTCGAGATCAAACTCGCGATCGAAGAAAGCTGCTTTGGATGCGTCGACGCCGGAGTGGTTCAGGGCGATTTCTTTTGCTTTGTCAAGCGTGATATAGGAGGAGAGTTTTTCGCCTTTGGCGTAAGCGTCGTCGTAGTCTTCCGTATCGATCAGGATCGTGCCTTCGTCCTGTGCACCGAAGGAACTTACGGTAACTTTGATCTCATTGGAGAGGCGGGTGAGGAAGTCTTCGTCCGGGATCACCGAACCCGGTTTCACCTGGAGAACAACGTTTTTCGGATGGTCTTCGTCTTCGGATACGAAGTAGCCGCCTTCGTTGATGTCTACGAGCAGGTCGCTCAAAACTTCGGTGCAGTCTTTGCCGATGTAGTCGTTGTATGCGGCTACGATTGCGCGGCCTTCTTCGTTCTGGCCGGTGAGGTCGGTGACTTTACCTTCTTTGTTATACTCCACTTCGATTTCCGGATTAACACGGAGCGTGAGGTATCCGGTTTCAGCAAGTGCGGTTACGTTATCGTTCGGGGTAACGCTGCAGCCGGTGAGAGCGGTGAGCGTAAGCGCTCCGGCGAGTACGAGTGAGAAGAGGGATTTCAGCAGTTTTTTCATGGTGTGCAACTCCTTTTGATTTGAAATAAGATTTATGGATTTGGGTGACTGTCGGGGCCCTTTTTGTTCGGTTTTGGCTTTTTGTTTTGCCTTATGGTGCTAGATTACGGAGCTGCATTTGAGAAAACGGGGTCGTTTCAAGAAAAATATACGAAAAAGGTATAAAATAAAAAATTCACCCCAAAACCATGCGGTTTTGGGGTGAAAAGAGATTGATTTACGGGTTTTCGCTGCCGATCGCAAAGGTCAGCGTCTGTTCTTCTTCGAAATAGAGATTCAAATTCTCGCGAAGCTCCAGGCCGTACGCTTTGAACTGTGCCTTATCCGGTGTGTCGATATTGACGCTGATTTCGCCGCCGGAGGAGAGATATCCCATATCGATGGCGCGCTCGATCAGTTCATCGGTAACGGTCAAGCGGTCTTTTCCGTGAAAGTCGTATTCTTTCAGGAGAGCAATACCGTCTTCGTTAACGCCTTTTAATGCGATGACATCGCCGTGATGGTTCAGTGTGATGCAGACCGCCGGATTGATGCGGATGTAAATCGAAGTGAACGGTGCGATGAACTCGGCGTAAAATCCGCCGAACAACAGGACGAAGCAGGCGGCAGCGGCGATCAATGTGCTGATCATACGGCGGCGCGGTGTTTTCGATTCTTCCTGCGTCTTCATCAAAAACGGTTCGGTTACGTGGTCGCCGACCTGATAATGCAGGTTGGCAGCTTTATGAAAGCAGCCTTTTTCGTCAAGCAAAACGGCGTAGCTTTCGTGACATTCCATAACGAGATATCGCATCTTATGCGCCTCCTTTCAAAACCTGTTTCATGTGGTGCCGTATCTGTTCGTATCCGTTTGTCTGAATGATAAGAAGTGCAACGATATACTTGCGGTGGCGTTCGATCGTTTTGCGGTCGACCTTCGTTTCGTCGCAAAGGCGTGCGATCGGGAGCTTTCCGGTGCGCAGCAGTTCGTCGAAGATCTCGCGGTGCGCAAGAGCGTACTGCAGAAGTTTGATGCAGGCTGCCTGCGTGCGCTGCTGTTTTGGGCAGTTATCCGCGATATCAGAGAGCGAAAGGCCGAGAGACGAAAGCTGTTCGGTGAGTTCGGCAATCTCCGTGCGGAGCGCCTCGCGTTCGGCAAAAGCTGTACTGTGGTCGTCTTTGGACGCCATACGGTCGCCAAATGTTACGTCATCGTCTTCTTCGTCGAGCGGCTGATCCAGCGAGACCGAATGACGGTGACGCTGTTCCCGCCGATGAAAGTCGATCAGACGGCTTTTGATCAGCATTGCGGCGTAGGATAAAAATGAGCCGCGATGTTTTGCGTATCCGGTGATTGCTTCATGAAAAGCGATCATCGCAATACTCATTTCGTCGTCGGACTCGGTAAGCAGGCGTTTTGTCTGCTTGGAAGCCTCCGATCGGATGAAGGACAGATAGCGTCGGATCAGTCGGTCAGCGGCTTGGGAATCTTCTTTCGCTTCGTAGACCAGACTTACGATCTCGTGCTCTTCGCCCATAGTAACACTTCCTTTGGTAATAGAATACGGAACAGATTATTTAAAAACGGGGTAGCGAAACCGGTTTTGAAAGCAGAGGTTATTCCGGAATTTCCGTGAAATGCTTTTTCAGTTCTTCGCGGAAGCGGATGATGAGATTTGTCGGAAGAGATGCCTGTGTACATTCGATCGCTTCTTTCGGGAAAAGCGAACCAACGTTGTCTTTGAGAATCAGGTCTTTGTGGTTGCCGCGGTCGTCGATCAGCGTTTCGATCGCGCCGATGAACATGGTGTTGCCGGAGACGACGGATTCGACCATGCTGTCGAGGATTATTGCGGTTTTCGGCGAATATTCGCCTTTGCCTTTGTCATCACGACCGACGCAGAGCGAGTTGCCGATCATGGTGACACCGGCACAAGCATTCAGCTCAACATGGCAGCTCTCGTCCTCTTCGATTGCGTATTTGCCGGAACGATAGATAGTATTGCCGGTGATGGTGATGGTGTTGCTGATACGCGGTTCGAGGCGCTGTGCATCATCGTCGAAGACAATCGCCGGAGCAATGCGGATACCTGCTTTGCCGCTGCGGTCGATGTAGTTGCCGGTGATGTTATAATGGCTGCCGCCTTCGATCACGATACCGCCGCCGCGGTTCCATTCGATGCGGTTGCCGGTCATGGTAACCGAGCAGTTGTCTTCTTCGCCGCTATAGCCTGCACCACCGTTGGCGGAGAACCAGTTGTCGGAGATAAAGCCATCCCAGCCGAGAACACGTAGGCCGTCACCTTCGGAGAAGCAGAACATATTGTGACGGATGGAGAAGCACCAGATGCGTTTCAGATAAACAGCATGGCCGGAGAAAGCGGAAACGCGGCAGTGTTCGATGCGGAAAGCATCTTCAATTTTGCCGAAAGCCGGTTTGTCGCAGAGAATGCCGCAGCATCCGCCCGGTTTATATTCACCGGTGAGCGAAAGACCGTCGAGCTCTGCACCGTTTGCGTAGGAGACATTGAGAATGCATTTTTGATCTTCGTAGCGCTGAACCAAAACAGCAGCACCGATGGTCTCGTGTTTGAAACCCCATTGCGGTTCGGAACGGAGCGTGCTGCCCGGATAAAGTGTCAGTTCGCCGACGGAATAGCGACCCGGCGAGATGTAAACTGCCTGACCGGTTTTGGCGCCTTTGTCGATGGCAGCCTGAACGGCAGCGGTATCATCGGCGATGCCGTCGCCAACGGCACCGAATTCACGGACATCAAGGTAGAGATGTTTGTTTTCAACGGAGAGCATGGTTGCGTTCATAAAAATCCTCCTTTAATTTAGCAGAAAACAAAAATGCCGAGCCGATGTATCGGCCCGGCATTCCGGTTTTTATACAGAAAAAGAATCAGTCAGCGAGGCCCAGGAGAGCTGCGCCGATGATGCCTGCGTCGTTGCCCAGAGAAGCTGCAACGATCTCGGTGTTTCTTGCGCTGTTGCGGGAGTAAACTTCGCGTTTTACGATCTCTTTCAGCGGAACCATCAGCGTATCGCCTTCGTGGCAGATGCCGCCGCCGATGCAGAGGATGTCCGGCTGGAAGGTGTTGATGATGTTGGTAATGCCGCAAGCGAGGTATTTGATGTAATCGTCAACAGCCATTTTGCCTGCGCAGTCGCCTTTGCGCATAGCGTCAAAGGCGGTGCGGCCGCTTACGCGGTTCAGGTCGCCGTCAACCATATCCCACATAACGGAATCCTTGTATTTTTCCATGTATTCCTTCGTGGTTTTGATCAGGCCGGTTGCGGAAGCGTATGCTTCGAGGCAGCCTTTACGGCCGCAGGTGCAGTCACGGCCGTCAACAACGATAACGGAGTGGCCGAGCTCTGCGCCGGCAAAGTTGAAGCCGGTGTAGATCTGGTTGTTGATAACGATACCGCCGCCAACGCCGGTGCCGAGAGTAACCATAACGGAGATGTCAGCGTTTTTCGCAGCACCTGCAACATACTCGCCGTATGCTGCTGCGTTTGCGTCGTTTTCGATGTAAACTTTTTTGCCGGTGCGCTCTTCGAGCATTGCGACCAGCGGAACAGCGTACCAGCCGAGGTTGTTGGAGTACTCGATGATGCCGGTTGCTTTGTTAACGGTGCCCGGTGCGCCAACGCCAACCCATTCAACGTCAGCGAGCGTCAGGCCGATGCTCTCTGCAGCTGCTTTTGCAACTTTCGCCATATCGTCAACGATAAGGTTGAGTTCACGGCCGCTGCCGGTTTTAACGCTGGTTTTTGCGATTACTTCGTTGTTCTCGTTGACAACGCCGGCTGCGATGTTGGTGCCGCCGAGGTCAATACCAATATAATATTTCATTGGAAAAACTCCCTTCTTTGCTATCGAGGATCAGATGGAGGAAACGATGATTTCAGCCGTGCCGGTGAGTTTGTATTCGCCGTAGTTAGCCGGCAGGAATACGCTGTCACCTTTTTTGAGGGTAACGTTGCCGTTTGCGCTCGTGAGTTCAGCTTCGCCTTCCAGGCACATGAGAGAATGGAAGGATTCGCCGCCGACGCTCAGGGTTGCCTCTTTGAAGAGGTTGAGCGCGTGAACGGTGAAGTATTCGCAGGAAGCGAGCAGGCAGGAAGTGTAGGTGCCGCAGTCGATCGGCGTGCCCTGCGGTTTGGTCGGGCGGGTCGGCGGAACAAGTGCGGTAACTTCTTTTGCTTTTTCAACGTGCAGCGGACGCGGTTTGCCGTCGTTGCCAACACGGCCGTAGTCGTATACACGGTAGGTGGTGTTGGAGTTCTGCTGGATCTCAGCAATCAGGATGCCTGCGCCGATAGCGTGGAGGGTGCCTGCTTCGATGAAGAAGCAATCGCCTTTGTGAACTTCAACAGCGTTGGTAACTTCAAGCAGCGTGTTGTTTGCAATACGCTCAGCGAATTCTTCCGGAGAGATCTCGTTTTTGAAGCCGTAAAGCAGGGTTGCGCCCGGCTCGCAGTCAACGATGTACCACATCTCGGTTTTGCCGTATTCGCCTTCAACGCGGAGTGCATATTCGTTATCCGGATGAACCTGAACGGAGAGATTGTCTTTTGCGTCGATGAGTTTGATGAGGATCGGGAAGTACTCGAAGGAAGCGGCATTCGTGCCGAGAGCTTCTTTGCCGACAGCCTCGATGTATTCCGGCAGAGTTTTGCCGGCGAATTCGCCGTTTTCGATCACACTGCTGCCGTCTTTGTGGCAGGAGAGCTGCCAGCTTTCAGCAACTTTGTCAAGATCGGTGGTTTTGCCGAAGTCAGTCTTCAGTTTGGTGCCGCCCCAGATATAGTCTTTGAGCGGTGCGGTGAGTTTAAGAGGATACATGTTTATTCGATCTCCTTTACAATCACATTGAAAACGAACGGATTTCGTTTCGCTTACTTCTATTATATCGGATAGGACACGTTCGCGCAAGAGGAATAACCAAATAAAAGGAAATCGGACCGGTAAGAAAACCGGCCCGATAAACGATTATGCTTCTTTTTGTGTAAGCGCGGCGGTAACCTCGCGCAAAACGGCGATCGGATCCATCTTTTCGCCTTTTTTCGCTTTGACGACGAGGAACGGACGGGCCGATGCGTTGAGCGTTACGCGGTTTTTGAGCGCGTCGATGAGCTTTCCGGCGATATCCATATTGAGCTGATTCGGATAAAGCAGAAGGCCCTGCGGCTTCTGCGAGATCTCTTCAAAACCGGCTGCCGCAAGCGTGTTGCGCAAAAGCGCGACATCCAGAAGGCTCAGCACGGCGGCCGGCGGATCGCCGAAGCGGTCGATCAGTTCATCGGTGACGTCCATGCGGTCGGCTTCGTCGCGGATACCGGCAATCTTTTTGTAGACGTCGATACGCTGTGAGATCTCGGAAATATAGCTTTCCGGAATGTGCGCGTCGAGCTGCAGATCGATGAGGCATTCGTAGCTCTGCTGAGCCGGCTGTTCGCCTTTTTTCTCGGCGATCGCGTCGGAGAGCAGGCGCAGATACATGTCGTAACCGACGGCTTCCATGTGACCGTGCTGTTTTGCACCGAGAATGCTGCCTGCGCCTCGGATCTCGAGATCGCGCATTGCGATGCGGAAACCGGAACCGAATTTTGTGAATTCGCGGATCGCGGAAAGGCGTTTTGCGGCAACCTCGGTTAAAACCTTGCCGCGGGTGAACGTGAAATACGCGAAAGCACGGCGGGTGGAACGGCCGACACGTCCGCGCAGCTGATACAGCTGGGAAAGACCCATGCGGTCGGCGTTTTCGATGATCAGCGTGTTGCAGTTTGCAACGTCAACACCCGTTTCGATCAGCGTGGTGCAGACGAGAATATCGATTTCTTTTTCGAGAAGCTGTCGCCAGATCTCGGAGAGCTGGTGCTCTTCCATGCGGCCGTGCGCGATCGCGATGCGTGCATCCGGAACCATTCCGTGGATGCGTGCGGCACAGACATCAATCGATTCAATCTGATTGTGAATATAGTAGATCTGGCCGCCGCGGCGCAGTTCGCGCTTGATCGCATCGCCGATAATGGCGCTGTCGTATTCCAGAACGTAGGTCTGAACCGGGTGACGGTCCATCGGAGCCTGTTCGATCGTGGACATATCGCGGATGCCGGAGATCGCCATATTGAGCGTGCGCGGGATCGGTGTTGCCGAAAGTGTGAGCATATCGACACCGGTGAACTGCTCTTTGAAGCGTTCCTTGTGCTTGACACCAAAGCGCTGTTCCTCGTCGACGATGGCAAGACCGAGATCTTTGAATTCAACGTCCTTTTGCACGAGACGGTGCGTGCCGATGATGATGTCAACCTGACCGCGCGCGAGTTTGCGGAGGATCTCCTTCTGCTGTTTCGGCGTGCGGAAGCGCGAGAGCACTTCAATGTTGACCGGGAATGCGTCGAAACGCTTTAAGAAGGACTGATAGTGCTGCCATGCGAGGATCGTGGTTGGGCAGAGGACGGCACACTGTTTTCCGTCGGAGACGCATTTGAATGCGGCACGCATCGCAACTTCGGTTTTTCCGAAGCCGACATCGCCGCAGAGAACGCGGTCCATTGGATGCGGTTTTTCCATGTCCTGTTTGATCTCATAGGCACAGCGGAGCTGATCTTCGGTTTCGTTGAAGGCAAAGTGCTGTTCAAAGTCCTTCTGCCACTCGGTGTCCTCCGAGAAAGCAAATCCCGGCGACTGCATCCGTTTTGCATACAGCGCGATGAGTTCGTCCGCCATTTCGGCAACGGCCTGTTTTGCGCGTTTGCGCGTGTTCTGCCATTCAACGGAGTTGAGCTTGTTGAGTTTTACCTTCGTGTCGTCTTTCGTTCCGACGTATTTGGAAACGAGGTCGAGCTGGGTGACCGGAACGTAGAGCACATCGGTACCCGCATAGGAAATCTTGATATAATCTTTGACGATACCCTGCATCTCGAGCTTGTGGATGCCTTCAAACACGCCGATGCCGTGTGCAACGTGTACGACGAGATCGCCGCGGACGAGGTCGGTGAGGCTCTTTAAGCCGCGGCCTTTTTTGAAGCGCGCTTTTCGTGTCGACTGCGCCTGCTGATGGCCGGCGGCAATGACGTTCACCTTGATATCCGGATACTCAAATCCGCTCGAAAGCGTGCTGGCCAGAACGGTGATGTGCTTATAGCGGATGGCATCGATATCGGAGACGTAATCGGCGGGCAGACCGGCATTTTTCAAGTCGCCGGCGAGTGCCGCGGCACTTTTGTGTGTACCGGCAAGAACGATGACGGCATAGCCTTCGTTCAAAAGCGGCTGTGCATCTTCTTTTAAAAGCTGCAGCTCGCCCGAAAAGCTGGAGGTCTGAACCGGATTGATCGTGATCAGATCGGCAAAGCGGATGTCGTGGTTGCTGCGCGCAAAGGTATCGAAAAATGCGGCAGGATAGGAGATCGCACGGTGCATGACCGATGCGAGATTTTCTGTGAAGGTGCAGAGTGCGCGCACGAGCGTACCGTCTTCAAGCAGCTCTTTCATATCCTCTTCCTGCTGCCAGAGATACGTTTTGGCCTTTTCGCGGATGGAGGAATATTCGCTGACGAAAACCGCGCCCTGCGGCAGATAATCAAAAAGAGTGCCGGGTGTCGGATAAATAAGCGCCATATAGCGGTCAAAGGAATTTAATGTGACACCGGTTTTTAAGCGCGAAGCATCGGCACGCAGCTTATCGGCGGCGTGCTCGTATTTTGTCTTTTTGGAGAGCGAGAGGAGCTGATCGGCAAGCGCATCGACCGATTCCGGGATGACTTCACAAGCCGGTGTAATACGGATTTCATCGACCGGGTCGGTGCGGCGCTGTGTCTGCAGATCGAAGTATGCGGCGGTGTCGATTTCGTCACCCCAAAGTTCGATGCGGACAGGACTCGGCATACCGGGCGGAAAGATATCCGCAATGCCGCCGCGGATGGAGAACTGCGCAACACCTTCAACCTGCGGTCGGTTTTCGTAACCGGCGCGCACGAGTTTGAGCGCGAGCTCTTTTAAGTCAATAATATCACCGGGCTTCAGCGAAAAGCTGCGTGCGGCAAGTTCTTTTGGCGGCATTGTGTGCTGCAAAACGGCTTCGATACTTGCGGCAACGATCTTTTGTTCACCGGCAAGAAGCTGCGAGAGCACACCGAGACGGAGCTGTTCGTATTCGCGCGAGACGGCATCCATCTGCCGCAGGTTCAAGTCGCGCTCCGGGAACAAAACGGCGCGTTCTTCACCCGCCATTGCGTTGATGTTCTCAACGAGCGCACGCGCCGACGGCTCATCGTGCGTGATGAGGATCGCGGAACCCGAAAGATCATCCGCGGCGGTGTGGATGAGGTGCGCTTTGTGGATATCGGAAGCACCGACCATCAGGATCGGAGATTTGTTTTCGCGCAGTTCACCGATCAAACGCTGATACGGTTCGAGCGACTGCGCGATCCGTTTGAAGATTTGCATAGTGATGCTCCTCGTATAATAAGATTTGCAGATAGTTTTAAGTGTATCTGCTTAGTTCACTCAATTAAATATCAGCAGGCTTTGATATACCCGTGATACAATAGCTGTAGGACAGCAGGGTCAAGTTCCCACGCTCCTAGTTGAACCGTAAGG
>JBGUUS010000088.1:0-9395 GCA_045133675.1 Oscillospiraceae bacterium
AAGCTCCGTTAAAACCGACGATCTTTCGATCGCAACCCGCATCGAGCCGCTTGAAGAAACCGTCGACAAGATGGAGGATACCCTCAAATTCCGCCATATCGACCGTCTGAAAAACGGCAAATGCACAATCGACGGCGGTGTTGTATTCCTCGAACTGCTCACCAATATTGAGCGTATCTCCGACCATTGCTCCAATATTGCGGTTCACGTGATCGGTTACCACGAGAACATGGATTCGCTCGACCGCCATGCATATCTCAAAGAGATCCACGCAGGTGAATCGCAGACGTACAGCGAAATGTACAGCGCATATAACGAAAAATACTTCTCCCGTATCTGATATGAAACCGAAAAAAATCGCCTGCAGAAGCCTGCAGGCGATTTTTTTATCTTACGATCATTTCGGCTACGCTTTGGCGAACCAGTGCGCGTTTGAGTCTTGCTTCCGCCATTTTCATTTCCATCGTGGAGAGGGACTTATCGGCGATTGTTGTACGGGCACGGGATTCTGCGTTTGCGGCACGTGCTGCATCGATATCTTCCGCCCATTCAAAGGTGGTCGGAACCAGGTTTACCTCGCCGTCGATAACGGAGAGAATGCCGCCGATGCAGGCAGCGTAGCGCTTTTTGCCGTCGATGACAAGTGTTGCGCGGCCCATACCGAGAGCAGCCGCACAGTTGACGTGTCCGGCGAGGATGCCGACGTCACCGGAAATGGTGCGAACGACAACTTCTTCGGCTTTGCCGTCAAAGATCAGGCCGTCCGGCGTTACGATCTTCAGCGGAAATTCTCTCATTTCCGGTCACCGCCCTTATATTTGGCGACGACGTCATCAATGGAACCGGCATACAGGAAGAAGGATTCCGGGATCTCGTCGTGTTTGCCTTCGATGATCTCGCGGAAGCCGCGGATGGTTTCTTTCAGCGGAACGTATTTGCCTTCGTAACCGGTGAACTGTTCTGCAACAGCAAACGGCTGCGAGAGGAAGCGCTGCACTTTACGCGCACGGTTTACGGTGAGCTTGTCTTCGTCGCTCAGCTCATCCATACCCATGATCGCGATGATGTCCTGCAGCTCTTTATAGCGCTGCAGAATGCGCTGTACGCTTCTTGCGGTCTCGTAATGTTCGGTGCCGATGATCTCCGGGTTGAGGATTCGCGACGAGGAGGTCAGCGGGTCAACTGCCGGATAAATACCGAGCGAAGCGATCGAACGGTCAAGCGCAGTAGTTGCGTCGAGATGACCGAAGGTCGTTGCCGGTGCCGGGTCGGTATAGTCGTCGGCCGGAACGTATACGGCCTGAACGGAAGTGATCGAGCCGTTTTTCGTGGAAGTAATACGCTCCTGCAGCGCGCCCATCTCGGTTGCCAGCGTCGGCTGATAACCTACTGCGGACGGCATACGGCCGAGCAGTGCCGAAACCTCGGAGCCTGCCTGCGTGAAACGGAAGATGTTATCAATGAAAAGAAGAACGTCCTGATGTTTGACGTCGCGGAAGTACTCTGCCATCGTAAGGCCCGAAAGACCAACGCGCATACGTGCTCCCGGCGGTTCGTTCATCTGACCGTAACCCATGGCGGTCTTGTTGATAACGCCGGATTCGATCATTTCGTTATAGAGGTCGTTGCCTTCACGCGTACGTTCACCTACACCGGTGAAAACGGAAATACCGCCGTGCGCTTTTGCAACGTTGTTGATGAGTTCCATGATGAGGACGGTTTTGCCTACACCTGCGCCGCCGAACAGACCGATCTTACCGCCTTTTGCGTACGGGCAGATCAGGTCGACGACCTTGATGCCGGTTTCCAGGATCTCCGTTGCCGGTTCCTGTTCCTCATAAGACGGTGCCGGACGGTGGATCGGCCAGCGCTCGTTGTCTTCCGCGATCTGTCCTGCTTCGTCGATCGTCTGACCGAGCAGGTTGAATACACGGCCGAGGCAGGCTTCGCCGACCGGGATCGTGATTGCGGCACCTGTGTCAACAGCGTCCATACCGCGCTGCAGACCGTCGGTGGAGTTCATCGAGATGCAGCGGACGACGTTGTCACCGATGTGCTGTGCAACCTCGGCAACGATCGTTTTGTCGCCGCTTGTGATCTCGATCGCGTTGAGCAGATCGGGAAGCTGACCGTCGGCAAAACGAATGTCCAGAACCGGACCCATGATCTGGATCACCGTTCCAATATTTTTGGCCATTTGGCCTCAACTCCTTTAAGCTATTTTATACACCGGCAACGATTTCGGTGATCTCCTGCGTGATGGCCGCCTGACGTGCCTGGTTGAATTTCAGGCTCAGATCGGCGATCATCTCGTCGGCATTCTGCGTTGCGGAATCCATTGCGGTGCGGCGCGCAGCCTGTTCAGCGGCACGACTCTCGCAGAGCGCACCGTAGAGAATACCGCCGAGGTATTCCGGGATGATTGCTTCAAAAACCTCAAATCTGTCCGGCTCATACATGATATCGGATGCGATCTCACCTTCGGTATGACCGGCATAAGTCAGCGGCAGAAGCTTCATCGTGGACGGTGTCTGCGACAAAACGGAAACGAAGTTCGTATAAGCAATACGGATCTCGTCAAAATGACCTGCGCGGAATTCGCGGCAGAGCGTTTTTGCGATCGAGAAGCAGTCACTTACCGACATATCTTCCGCGTCACCGTAATTTGTGCTGAACAGCGGCATTCTGCGGGCACGGAAGAAGTCGAGCGATTTTTTGCCGATCGGCAGAACGATGACATTCTTCTTGTACATTTCCGTAAAAGCCATGCGCAGGACGTTGTTGTTGTATCCGCCGGCGAGACCGCGGTCACCCGCGATCACGATATAGGCGATGTTTTTGCCCTCATATCCGGCCGGAGCCAGATAGGGCAGAGGACGAAAGTGCGTGGAATGCACGATATCCTGAATGGTGGAATACATAATCTCGAAATAAGGGCGAGAGTTGGTGATCTGTGCCTGAGCACGGCGAAGCTTGGAAGCCGCGACCATTTCCATGGCTTTGGTGATCTGCTTGGTGCTTTCCATGCTTCGGATACGGTTTTTTATCTCCTTCGTGGAAACGCCGGCCATGTCTTCGCCTCCTTATTTCGCGGTTGTGAATTCGATCTTGAGCTCGCTGAGTGCGGCTTTCAGGCCTTCTTCGATTCTCGAATCCATTTTGCCCGAGTTGCGGATCAGTTCGAGGATTTCGAAATGCGCGGTATCCATATATTCATACAGGCGGGTTTCGAACTCGGCAACCTTTTCGAGCGGAATATCGTTGAGCCAGCCGTTTACAACAGCGTAAATGATGCAAACCTGATGTGCAACGTCGATCGGCGACTCGTTTTTCTGTTTGAGAACTTCTACGATGCGTGCACCGAGCGCAAGACGAGCTTTCGTGTCTGCGTCAAGGTCGGAGCCGAACTGCGCGAAGCTTTGCAGCTCGCGATACTGCGAATAGAGCAGCTTCAGCGAACCGGCAACCTTCTTCATTGCCTTGATCTGTGCGTCACCGCCGACGCGCGATACGGAGATACCCGGGTTTACTGCCGGCATAATACCGGAGTTGAACAGCTCGGACTCCAAGAAGATCTGGCCGTCGGTGATCGAAATTACGTTCGTCGGGATATAAGCCGAAACGTCGCCTGCCTGCGTCTCGATGATCGGCAGAGCAGTAAGGCTGCCGCCGCCGCGCGAGTCGGACATACGTGCAGCGCGTTCCAGCAGACGGGAGTGCAGATAGAATACGTCGCCCGGGTATGCTTCACGTCCCGGCGGACGGCGAATAAGCAGCGAGATTGCACGGTATGCAACTGCGTGTTTACTCAGGTCGTCGTAAACGATCAGGACGTTTTTGCCCTGATGCATGAAGTATTCACCCATCGTACAGCCGGAGTACGGCGCGATATACTGCATCGGTGCGAGTTCGGAAGCCGTTGCGGAAACGACGATGGTGTATGCCATTGCGCCGCCGATTTCCAGCTTCTGTACAACCTGTGCAACGGTCGAACGTTTCTGGCCGATTGCAACGTAGATGCAGATGACGTCTTTGCCTTTCTGGTTTAAGATCGTATCGGTTGCGATCGTCGTTTTACCGGTCTGGCGGTCGCCGATGATCAGCTCACGCTGGCCGCGGCCGATCGGGATCATCGAGTCGATTGCCTTGATACCGGTCTGCAGCGGGGTATCAACGTGCTGACGCTCAATGATGCCCGGTGCGTTTTCTTCGATCGGTTTAAAGTCCGCCGCTTCGATCGGGCCTTTGCCGTCGATCGGTTCGCCCAGTGCGTTGACAACGCGGCCGATCAGCGCTTCGCCGACCGGAACGGATACGACGCGTCCGGTGCGTTTGACGATGTCGCCTTCGCGGATACCGTTATCGGTACCGAGAATAACGACGGAAACGGTTTCTTCTTCAAGGTTCTGTGCGATACCGTAGGAGCCGTTCGGGAATTCGATCAGCTCGCCGGCAAGACATTTATCCAAACCGGAAACGCGCGCGATGCCGTCGCCTACCAGGATAACGGTACCGGTCTCACTGGTTTCCAGTTTGTTGGCATAGTTTTTAATTTGATTTCGTATGAGTTTCGTAATCTCTTCGGGTCTCAGTTCCATACTATCCCTGCTTCCTCCAATCAGAGCATGGTGTTGTTCAGCAAGCTGTGGATAGCATCCAGACGGTGCCGGATGGTATCGTCCAGACGCTTGCCGTCATAGTCCAGGCGGACGCCGCCGATACAGGTCGGGTCGACGGTACAAAGCATCTCAACTTGCTTGCCGGTGATCGTGCAAAGTTTTGCACGCAGGCGCTCATGCTGCTCGGGCGAAAGCGCCGTTGCTGTAACAACTTTAACGGGCAGAATACCGTTTTCTTCGTTGTAAATTGCCCGGTAAGCGGCACAGCAATCGGAAAAATTGCGCATATAGCCTTTTTCCGTGAGGATTTTCAAAAAATTCAGCACATACGGCTGCACTTTTCCCGCAAAGCTGTCGTCAACGATCTGACAGCGCGTGTCTTTCGACAGGTTCGGCGCGGATAACAGACGGATAAAATCGCCGTTTTCTGCAAAAGCCTTCTGCAGCACGGTGAGCTCATCCAGAATATCGCGGCAAAGATCCTCTTCTTTTGCGAGATCATACAGCGCTCTGGCATAAACGCTTCCGATTTCTGTCATGCGTTATCACCCAATTCATCGATGAAACGGTCGACCAGCGCACTCTGATCCGCTGCGTTAATTTCGCGGCCGATCACTTTTTCCGCAACAGCCATTGCCATGGACGAGATTTCGTCTTTGGCATCGTTGATTGCTTTTTTCTTTTCGAGTTCGATGTCAGCCGTTGCTTTTGCAAGAATGCCGCTCGCCATCTCATTTGCCTGATTGACGATCTCTTCCTCGCGTTTAAAGCCGCGAATGACCGCTTCTTTGACAAGACGTTCCGAGGTCGCCTGTGCGTTGATGAGTTCCTGGCGGTACTGTTCTTCCATTGCCTGTGCTTCGGCTTTCGCCTGTTCCGCATCGGCGTACATACCGTCAATCTCGTTCTGTCGGTCGGTAATCATTTTATGAACCGGTTTGAACAGAAATTTTTTCGCGACGAAAAAGATCGTGAGGGTGTTCAGAAGAACGAACAGGGCTGTCCAGAAGTCGATGCCGATAAAGTCCATAAATCGATCCACTTCATTCGCTCCTTTCGTGTGTTTCGATAAAAGAACGAATTACAGTGCGAACAGGATCATGAATGCGATCAGAAGGGAGTAAATACCGGTGGTCTCTGCGATAGCACAGCCCATGATCATGGTAGAACGGAGCGTACCGGTTGCTTCCGGCTGACGTGCCATACCTTCGAGTGCTTTACCAACTGCGTTACCTTCGCCGATACCCGGGCCGACAGCGCCGATACCCATACAAAGACCTGCACCGATTGCTTTACCTGCAACTGCGATTGCTTGAGCTAAAAGTTCCATTATAGTTCCTCCTTGAAATTGTGTGAAAAGATGATTTTATTACTGCGCGGCTTCTTCGGGAGCCGGGCAGGAATTGCCAATGTAGACCATCGTCAGAAGCGTGAATACGTACGCCTGAACGAAGCCGGAAAAGAGATCGAAATAGCACGAGAGCACCGCCGGGATACCGTATGCAAGGATCGGTACACCCGTAAGGATGTTAAGTGCCTGAAGCAGGCCGAACAGACCGAGAACACCGCTTACGATGCCAAGAATCAGCAGGACAAGCTTTTTCGATTTGAGAAAATACAGTGCGATCAAACCGCCGGCAATTACCAAAAGGACAATTCCGACCGCGATGCCGCTTCCGGCAATCAGGTTCAATACCGCACTCGACGCCATGGAGAGCGCCAGATAGAGAATGCTTGTGATAACGCCGCCGCCGGCAACGTTGCCGAAGTGACGGAACGCCATCGAGACCGGCTGTGCGATCTCGGAAATGATGTTCATCGGCGTCATAACGACGATCGGCTCGGTGAATCCTTTCAGCCAGCCGACAAAGCCGTTGTTTTTGATGTTGTTGTACCAAATGATCACGGTGACCATAATCGCCCAAACCAAAACACAGCTCAGATCCGCCGTTGCCGAGCGGAGAAAACCGGTCAGACCGATGAAGCTGCCCAGAATACTGCTCAGGAAGATTGTGCCGATAAACGGCGCCCAGTGCAGATTGTGTTCGCCCATCGATTCACGTACCATGTTATACAGCATGGTAACGCCTTTTTCTACGAGCACCTGTTTTCCGTCCGGACGTTTTTTCAGATTTTTACCAAGAACGATCGAGAGCACGACCAGAATGACTGTTACGAGAAAAAACGAAACAGTCGTCTGTGTGATCGGGATACCGCCAAGGATCGGAATCGTGAAATATATAAACGCACCGCTTACATTCAGATCCATACGTCAAGCCTCCTTTTTTCGGAAAAATTCTGCGATCGTGAGCACCGGCCGGGTGAACAGCAGGGGAATCACGCTTGCAAACACATTACAGAAACCGCTTTTTACACCCACAAAAAGCAGGGCAAAGATGACGACCAGGCGAATCATGTAAGAAGAACGCATCAGTTTTGTGCCGCCTTTTACGTCCTCGTTCACCGCGCGGTCGGCCGCCGTGCAGGCGTTTACCGCCATGAAGAAGAAGTTGCCGATCGCAAGCACCGTTCCGAGCAGGCCGCCGAACAAAACGGGCAGATCAAACATCTTCAGCACCGCGAACACACCGCACATAATACCAAGACAGATTACGGTGCCGAGTGCGACAATTCCGGTTTCTTTTAAAACGATCTTTTTAGAATCCATATGTTATCCTCCGGGGTCATTCGTGATCATTGAAGGAGACGGGCGGTTTCTCCTTATTTTCGTTTTTCCTGTCCATGCGCTCCATCGTTTTGAGCGAATCGCGTAAACCGCTCGCCGCGCAGATAAGCCCGAGTGCACAGCCGCCGATAACGGCCCATATACCGAGATTGAACTGTTCTTTCAGCCACAGCCCAAGCAAGACGAATCCGGCAAGCGGAAACGCAACGCTGAGCCCGAGCTGTGTGATCCAGATCAGCATATTCCATTCTTTCATTCGTAAAATCCTTCTTTTGCGGGTGCAAGCTCATATCAGAAGTGTATACCTGACAGACAAACCTATTCATCAAACAGTATACAATATAATGCGTTAAAAAGCAAGAAATCATAATAAATTTACAATCTAATTTGTTAAGGATCTTAACAAACCGGCTTTATGAAAGAGGGCAAAAAGCAAACCGCCGCAAATAGCGCATTTGCGGCGGTTTTTAAGACGTATTACAGTTCTTTGAGGATGCGTGCTTTGATCGCGGAGAATTCTTCTTCGTTAATCACGCCGGCATCAAGCATCTGTTTTGCCTTCATGATTTTATCCATAGCAATATCGGTTGCATCGGCTTTCGGCTCTTCTTTCGCCGGTTCCGGTTTTGCCTCGGCTTTGATCTCGGCTGTCGGTTCTTCTTTTACCGGTTCCGCTTTCGGTTTGGCTGGGTTAAGCGGATACTTCATCGCAAGGATCATACCGATCACGTAAATGAGCGCGTCGAATTTCTCCTGCAGCGGTGTGAATGCAACACCGAGCTTGTGCGCCTCGCCGTTTACGATGATGGCGTTTTCCGTTACGCCGAGCGACTGAATATCTTCGAGTGCGATCCAGAAGGTGGACGAGAGGTTCGCACCGCAGATATAAAGCGCATCCGATGTGACACAGAAGAAATCCGTGTTCTCAAAGTCGGCTTTCATATACTCGAGGAACGGAATCACGTGATACGGTAGACTGCGTTCACCCGGAACGAAATGCGAGGTTGCAAACTGATCGGTAAGCGACGAGTTGATGCCGACATACGGCGCGTTTGCGCTCTGTGGAACGTCCGGACGGCCGCAGTATTCGCGGTAAGCGGCCGCAATGCTGTCAAAGTTTGCGGCTTTTACGTCCGGATGCTGCTTAAAGATCGGGTTTTCCATCAGTGCGCGCCAGATCTGCGGCTGTTTTTTGGCGAAGAGCTCAAAGTGGAGCGTGCGCTGATCTTTTTTGCCCGGGATCGTGAACGGTTCGCAGAGAATCTTTTTCGGCGCAAGATATTCGTCGAGTTTCGATTTCGGTTCTTCTTTCGGCGCTGCTTCATAGATACCGGTTTCGATCTGTTTCGGTTCCGGTTTCGTCGCAGGTTTCACCTTCGGCAGTGCCGGTTCAGCGGATTTTACCGGAGCAACCGGCGTAACAACCGGCAGCGTTTTCAGTGTCGGATCGGTCTCAACGGCAACTTTGTTCGTCGGATATTTCATCGCGAGGATCATACCGATGAAGAAGATGAGCGCGTTGTATTTTTCCTGCAGCGGCGCAAACGGACGGCGGAGCGGATAGGTGATACCGTTTACGATGATCGCATCGTTCTGTACGGCGAGCGCTTCGATTTCTTCGAGCGCGATGCAGTGTGTAACGTGCGGTGCGCGTGTGAAGATCAGGAGATGATCCGGTGTTACGCAGATAATATCGTTGACATCCGGAACATCCTGACGTCTGTACGTCATGAACGGAACAAGGCCGTCCTCAAACGGAAGCGGCTGCTTGGTATTATTGCGGCAGATCGCAAGGAAGTGATCGGTGAGATCGGAATCGTATGCAACCTCCGGCGCAAAATTGCTCAGCTCGGTGGTATCGGTGTTGGTGTATTCGTCGTAGATATCTGCGACTGTGCGGAAGTTTGCGGCCTGAATCGTCGGGTGCAGCTTGAAGATCGGGTTTGCCTGCAATGCGGTATGAATCTGCGGGTGCATCGCTTTGAGCGCTTCAAAGTTGAGCGTACGCTTCATCAGATAACCCGGCTGTGCAAACGGATAATCACTGATTTTTTCTGCGGTGAATGCCGGCTTTGCCGGAGCAGGTTTCG
>JBGUUS010000089.1:0-13051 GCA_045133675.1 Oscillospiraceae bacterium
TTTGCAGATCGGGCAGACGTAATCGTCCGGCAGTTCTTCAAACGGGATCTCGCCGTCGTAAACATAGTGGCAGATGCCGCACTGGTACGTTGCCGGTGCCGGTTCGTCCGCTTTTTTCGGCGCTTTGCCGGCTTTACGCGCGCGGTATTCTGCATAGGTCATCGGCGTTTTATCGGAGAGCACTTCAGCATCGACTACTTCACCGATAAAGAGGATGTGCGAGCCGAGGTCAACCTGCTCAACCACTTTTGCCGAGAGTCTTGCCGCGCAGTTTTTCGTAAACATCGGGATGCCGAGCGAATCGGTATCGAGGTCCATGCCGCCGAGCTTGTTGACGTCCTTGCCGCTCTGCTGACCGAAATACGCGATATCGCTCATTTCGGAATCCATGTCCATAACGCCGACGTTAAAGACCTTCGAATAGTCGAGCATCATGCAGGTGAGGTTGTTTTTGAGCACGGTAACACTGATGCGAAGCGGCGTATCGGTCACCTGCTGCACGGTGTTGACAACACAGATGTTGCCTTTGCCGTTGATCTGGGTGCCGAGGTAGTATAAACCGTACGGAATGCGGTATACAGCGGTTTTATCCATTGAAAATTCCTCCTGTTATCGTTTGAGATATTGACCGAGCGCCAGCGGCCAGTCGGTCTGAATGATATTGAAGCCGCGGTTGATGAGCCAGCCCCAGTGAGCATCCGGATCTTCCGATACGGCGAGATCGTCGGTGTGACCGGCGGTGAGCACGGCTTTATAGTCGTATACAATGGAGTTTGCCCACGCGACGAGACCTTTTTGGCGCAGGGATGCGAGATAATGCTCGCTCGCGATCGGCACATCCTCGGTGGAAAACAGCGCTTCGACACCGACATAGCGGATTTTGCGCTGCAAGAGATCCTCGGTGAACTCGTCTTTGTCCCACGCGATGACCATATACGGCAGGTCGGCGGCAACCTCTTCCACACGGGCGAAATCCTCCTTCGTGTTCGAGGTTTTGATCAGCACCTGATCCTGCATATTCTGCGCACGGACCGCCTTTGCGATATCGTCTGGGCAGCTCCAGAATTTGTCGATGTTGATATAACATTTGCCCTTTAACAGCTTCAGTACGTCCTCAAAATACGGGACGTGATACGGCGTCAAGGCGCTGTCCTGGTTGCGCAGGAACATGGCATCCACTTCTTTTGACTCCATTTCGGAAATCAGCGGTTTGCAGCCGAGAAAAACCGGTTCCATGCCCGGATGGAACGTATAGAGCACGCCGTCTTTGGAACGCGAGATATCGAGCTCGATGATATCCGCGCCTTGATTGAGCGCGGCTTTATAGCCCGGGATCGAGTTGCACGGAACGTTGCCGGATGCAACGCCGCGGTGCGCCGCGATCAGCACGTTTTTTGCGGCGGATTCCTGGATGGGTGCGCAGTAATTCATAAAAAAGCCTCCTGCCTTATTTTGCTCGCTTTCAGCGAAGATAATCCTCTTCCCTTTCGATCGGTTCCGGCCAGCCGCGCGCTTCGTTTTCTGCGGCGCGCATCATGATAAGCGGAAGTGTCTGACGAAACCACTCCAGTTCGGCATCGTTGAATGTGATCGGTGTGGTTTCAAGATCACCGTACCACGGCGTTTCGATCGGTTCATCGTCGATGGCATGGGCCACGGAAAAGCTGAGCACTTTAAACTGTCGGCTTTTGGGATCGTATTCGACCTCGACCTCTGTGATGCGGTACGATACCGGGCAGATGATGTTCGGATGCTTGAAGGTTCCGCCCATCAGCTCTTCCTGCAGCTGTTTATCCGGAACAACGAAGAAGATATATTTTCCGTCTTCGATGTTCCAGCTGTCTTCCTCGGTGAAACGATAGCGGATTCCGTTCTCCTGCGCCATAAAAACACGCTCCTTTTCCTCATTTATTCCAGTATACCACAAAACCGCCTCTCTCACAAGAGAAAGGCGGTCTGTATATAAAGTTATTCTTTTTCGGCGTTCTGGATGCGGTGCATACGCGCATAGATGCCGTTTTTCGCAAGCAGCGCTGCGTGGTCGCCCATCTCGGCAATCGAACCGTTTTCGACAACGAGAATGAGATCGGCATTGCGGATCGTAGAAAGGCGGTGCGCGATCGCAACGATGGTGCGTTTGCCTGCGATCGAGTTGATCGCCTTTTGGATCTGGCGCTCGGTTTCCACGTCGACAGAAGCGGTTGCTTCGTCAAGGATGATGATCGGCGATTTGCGCAGGATCGCACGCGCGATCGCAACACGCTGTTTCTGACCGCCCGAAAGGCGCAGTCCGCGTTCGCCGACCTGTGTGTCGTATGCGTCCGGCATTGCCATAATGTCCTCGTGGATATTTGCAGCCGCCGCGGCCTCCATGATCTCTTCCAGCGTTGCGGTTGGGCGCGCATAGCCGATGTTCTCGGCGATCGTGCCGTTAAAGAGGAAGGTATCCTGTAAAACCGGCGAAATATTTTTGCGCAGGCTCTCGATGGTAACATCCTGGATATCCTTGCCGTCGATCAGAATACGGCCGGAGGTCGGCTCGTAAAAGCGCGAAATGAGCTGGGTGAGCGTCGTTTTGCCGACACCGGTCGGGCCGACGAGCGCGATCATCTTACCCGGTTCGCAGGAGAAGGAGACATCATTGAGCACCGGTTCGCCGACAGCGTACGAGAAATCGACGTGATCGAACGTGATACCGCCTTTTACATCGGTGAGCGGCTTTGCGTTCTCTTTGTCCTGGATCTCGCTCGGCGTATCGAGGATGAGCATCGCACGCTCGGCACCCGCCATCGACTGCTGCATACTCTCGAGCAGGTTGGCAAGACCGGAGATCGGCGCATAGAACAAGCTCAGATACAGCACGAACGCAACAACATCCTCAACCGAGAGGTTGCCGTGCAGCGCGAGAACACCGCCGAAGCCAACGACGAGGATCGTGCCGATGGAGGAAATGAATTCAACCGACGGATGGAACACAGCACTGATTTTGAGCGCGTGAAGCATGGCTTTTACGTGGTCAAAGTTTTTCTCGTTGACCTTGCCGGTCTCATACGCTTCCTGACCGAAGGACTGGATCTCGTGAATACCCGAGAGGTTGTCCTGCAGCTTGCTGTTTAACTCGCCCATCTTTTTTTGCGAAATGCGGAAGAACGGACGGACCTTTTTCGAGAAAACGACACCGGCAAGCAGAATCAGCGGGATCGGGAAACACGTGATCAGCGCAAGCTGCCAGTTGACGATCAGCAGGATTGCAAGTACGCCGATAAACGTAACGACGTTTGTGATGAGCTCCGGAATGATGTGTGCATACAACAGCTCGAAATCGCGCGTATCGTTGACCACACGGCTCATGAGGTCGCCCGTCTGTTTATCGTGGAAAAAGCCGAGGTGCATACGCTCCAGGCGGTCATACATCTTCGTGCGCAGGTCGCCGACCAAAAACCACGCCGCTTTGTGCGACAGATAGTTGCTCATAAAACGAAACGCGATGCGCAGAAGATACAGCACAACGAGAATGACGGTGAGCCAGATAATGCCTTCAAACGATTCCGGCGTAACACCGCGTTCAACGATGCCCGTCATCGACGAAAGCACCTTCGGCGCCGCAAGGTTGACTACGGTGAGTCCCAATGTGGAAAGAATCGCCACGATATAGAGGTTTTTATACCGGACAGCTTCGCGGCTCAATTTCCATAAGAGTTTCATGGATGATACCCTCCCTGACAATAAGTATGGATAAAGTATAGCATAGAACGTTTTTGGACGCAAGAAAACCGACCGCATTTTCATACGGCCGGTTTGTTCTTTTTTCAGTATTTTCCGAGTTCTTTGACGCGGGCAACAACCTGTCTGAATTCGTCGAGATCGACGTTATCCGGAACGGAATGGTCGGTCGAGAAGATGTAGCCGCCGCCTTTTTTCATATACGGCACAAGCGTTTCGATATCCTCGAGCATTTTACCTTTTTCGAGCCAGTTGAGCGCGCTGCAGCCACCCCAGAACGCGAGCTTATCGCCGTATTTGTCCTTGAGCATATACGGGTCCATTCCCGCCTTTACTTCAAGCGGATTGAGTGCATCAACACCGATTTCGATAAGCTCCGGGACGATCGGCAGGATATTGCCGCAGGAGTGCAGAATGACCTTCATGCCGCGCTCGTGTGCCCAGTCGCACGCTTTTTTATGAAACGGCTTGCTCAGCTCGCGGTATGTATCGAGCGAGAAGAACTGGCTGTGCTTATAGCCCATATCGTCCGGCCAGTGGATCGCGTCGAAGTGATATCCCATTTCCAGGAGCTTGTCGAAATGCATCAGGCTCATATCGAGCTGGGTTTCGTACATATCCTTGACCCAGTCCGGATCCTCCATCATTGCGATGAGCCATCTCTCGGTGCCGACCATCCACGAATGCGTAACGTCAAAACCGAACCAGAGACCGGCGTTGATCCAGTAGCCGTCTTTTTCCCATTTCGGATTGTTGTACATATCCCAGTTGATTCGGGAAGGATCAAACTGCATGCGTTTTTTCGCTTCCAACCATTTTTCAAAATCGGTAATCGTGAAATCGAGGAATTCCGGCGTGCTGCCCGCAAATTTGAACTGCTTGAGCGTAACACCCCATTCGGTCGTCTGAATATAATAGTCCTCGCCGTCTTCGATGATGTTGACCGGGTAGCGCGGCGAGTTATCGACACTGAGGGTAACGCTGCGGTCAAGACCGAGCGCATCCGCCCAGCCTTCTTTTACAAGACCTTTTTTCTGCCAGTTCAAAAGCGTTGCCGCCCAGGGCTGTTCCCAGATCGGAACACGATCGGCTTCCTTGTGCTCGATCATGCGCATCACGCGCTCGCGGCTCGTCATTTCTGCCATATCCGTTCTCCTTTGCTTTATTGTAATCCCATGATGTATACGATCAGGATCATAACCGGCAATACCGTCCATGCGATATTGCGGCCGGCCAGTTCCAAGTCGGACGGTTCGGCGTTTTGCACATCGCGGATGCGAAACGCCATATGCCAACGGAAAATCTCATCCGCAAACAGGATCGAAACGGCCGTAACCGCCGCGATCAGTGTGGCGAAAAACCAGATAAACCAGAAACCTTTGCTTACAAGCTCCGGCCCGTTCATCAGCTCCCAAATATCGTATACCGTCGGGTAGAATTGGTTTGCTTCGCCATCGGTGAAAACGATCTCGTGCGGGGAACCGCCGGTTTCTTCAACGAAATACCACGTCTGCCCGTCCATATTGAGATCCACCACGCCGCCGCGGAAAAAGACGGCTCCGTTTTCTAAAATCTCAATGCCCGTCATACTGCCGCTCATGGAATGATCGGCCGGAATGGCGGTCGGATCCTCTTTTGCGGTGTAGGAGCCATAAACCGTTTCACCGAAATAAAACGTCACGGTTTTGTCGGCGGTGACCGCAAAACGGCAGCTGACGCCTTCAATCGTACCGGTATAGACGGTCGAGCCGCTTTCTTCGTGCGGGACAAAGATTTCTTCTCTGTACAAATACCCGGTGCGGGAGGTAACCGCGAAATAAACGATCAGAAAAACGAGCGGCAAAGCCACCAGAATGATGAGCAGTACCTGCTGATAGCGGGTCAGATTTTTGATTCGTTCCATGATTCCCTTCCTTTCCGTATCGGTTGTTTATCAAAAGTATTTGCGCAAAAAGTAGGATGCAGTACCGCTCCACGCATGGCAGAAGCTGTTGATGATGCGCGAGCCGTACGGCGAGAAGGTCGGATTTTTCGGGTTCCAGATCTCAAAGAAGCAATCCGCACCGGCTTTTGCCATACTGCCCCAGTAATAGCGGATGTATAAAAGTGCTTCATCCTTCATATCACAGCGGATGAGCGCATCGATGAAGTGATGATACGCATACGGCGTTGCCATACCCATCGGCGGATCGGTTTCGATCAGGCGCTGCATCAGTGCGCGGTTTTCCTCTTTTGTGAAAATATCGGCGAGGACGAACCACACCTGCGATATCCACGAAATCTGCCGGTCTTTTCCGCTGACGAAAAAGCCTTGTTCGCTGTCCCAGAGGTGTTCCTTTGCGCCTTTTACCAGGCGGTCAAGAAGCGCTTTGATCCAGGCGATACGCGCGGTGTCGCCGAGAAGCTCGGCAAGGACGAGCGCCTGTTTTGCCGTATAGATCACAACAGCCTGTCCGCCCGCCTGTTTATCGAGCCCGTCTTTCCAATCGAGGAAGAAATCGCGGCCCGGTGTTTCTTCAAAGATATCCTTTTCGCTCAAAAAACCGCTCACGAGCTTAAGCTGGTGAAACGCCGTTTCCCAGAGCTCTGCAACGATTTTTCTGTCGCCGGTAGCTTCATAGTAATCGTGCAGGCAGGAAATGAAGAAAAGCGAGTAGTCGAGAAAGGCGATGAAGTCGACTTCGATCTTCGGTGTTGTGTAAAGGCAGGAGCCTACACAGCCGTTTTCCTGCACCGCGCCCGCAAAAAGATAGAGGCAGCGGCGCACGAGATCGTAGTTCTTCACCGTTTCGTAGTTTACGAGCGCCTGCAGACGAAGATCACCGATCCAAAGGCGGCGGTCGCGCTTGGGTCCGTCCTCAAATACGTCCTGCATACAATCCTGCAGGGTTTTGAGCGAGATGCGGTCGATCGCGGCGAGTTCCGCATCGTCGGTCAGATACGGTGATGTTTTCGTGATATCCGCGGAGGAGACGCTGTCGCAAGAGACATTTTCGACCGAGATCTGAAAATTCGGCGAAGTGTCTTTGACGAGGATCTCCAGATAGCGAAACGCATAGCGGCGCGGCAGTTTTATTTCGCACGGGAGCACATCGATATGCAAAAATTCCTCCTGGATCCAGCCGGAGCTCAGACCGCCGCGGTAGGATTCGCTTTTTTCGCCGATCTCGCACGGGTGTTCGCCGAATTTTAACCGAAGATGCGTCGGCGCATCCGGATGATAGCCGTGCGGTGTCACCGTGAAGCTGACATAACCGACACAGTGATCGCCGAAATCGAGACAGACGCTGTCGCCTTTTTTCAGCACTTTGGAAGCGAGCGCGCCGATCTCCTCCTGCTTTTTATACTTCCAGTCGCCTTTATAGCGATAGATTTTGCCGATGGATCTGGCATCCACGCGTGTGTGGATCAGCGGCGGTTTGCACGCCTCGGCTTTTGCGAGGAAATCCGGGTTCAGAATCTGATGGATCGCCATTTTTCCTCCTTATCCGATGACCGAAACAGCGCGTTTTGCATCACCGTTTACAAGGAGTGCCGCCGCCCATGCTTCGTCAAGCGCTTCGATCTGTGCTTTAACGGTTTTGCTCTCGCCCGCTTTGAGGACAAATGCGGTTTCCTCCGCCAGGAGGTTTTGCGTGCGCAGCGTGAGCGTGCAGTCCTCGCTGCCGATAGAAGTAACCGTAAGACGGACATCTTTGCCGACCTGCTCTTTCGTGACTGTAACAGCCGCAAAGGAATCGAGCGTATATTTGCCGCCGGCAACAACCGTGAGCTCGGTGAACGCACTGCCGCAGGATACGTTGTATTCGCCCGCGGTCAGTTCGCCGGTGAAGGTGCCGTTTTCCAGCGGGAAGGTATAAACAGCGCCGGTTGCTTTATGCGTAAAGCGGATCTCTTTTTCGTCCGTTTTGCAATTTACAGTAATGCGCGCCGGCATATATTCATCCGCCATCATCCAGAGCCAGCGGCCCGGAGAAGCAACCCATACTTCCTTATAGGTACAGTTATTGAGCTGCGGCCAGAACGGTGCATCGCGCTCATCACAGGATTCCATGCCAACGCCCATCGCACCGACCATATCACCCGGCAAAACGGCGTAAAGCTGGCAGTAATCGTAACCTTCGCCGAACATGATCGACTGACCGAACGGGTTTCTTCCGATGCAGAACATCAGCTGTTCCTGCGCGAGGTTATAAAGCGGATAGTCGTTTAAATAGATCGAAGCAGCGGAAACAGCCTTGCCGGTTGAAAGCTGGATCGCGGTGTTGCCGCGGAAGCTGAACCAGATCGGGAACCGGCGGATATACTGCTGCGGACCGATCTTTACGCCGCAGTCGAGCTGGCTCTGATAGTCTTTAAGCGCTTTTTTCCACTGATCCTCGATACTGCCGCCGATGCCGCCGATCGGGTGCAGGAGCTTTAAGGTTTTGACGTCGTTTATCTCGTCGGCATCGTGCACACCCGCCGCGATCATATCAAACGGCGCGGTATAAGCCGTGGTATCCTCGATCATTTTCTTGAAAAACAGGATCGCGGAATGCCACTTCATCCAGTCCGGATGCTCCGGAAACGCCTTGCAGAGTTCGACAAGCGCAATGATCTGCTTTTCATCGTGGCTTCTGTGCGTATAGTGCAGGATGCGTTTTTTATCGGTGTCGCGGTAGAAAAAGCCGATGATCTTCTGGTCCCAGTCCGGCTCATAGCGTGTCTGCTGAGCATCCGCGACCTTATTGCCGTATTCGGCGGCTTTTTGCGCGAAATATTCGTCTTTCGTTGCGTTATATAACAGCGTGCCCGTATAGGCAAAGGATGCGGCAAGGAGTGTCGGCGCGGTCATTTTTTCGCTCAAGCCGCTCGTCTCCAGCTCCGGATGGAATTCGCCGTCATCGACCTGTTTGACCGCAAAGGCGAAGTCCTCTTTTGCCGAGCGCAGAGCGTATTCGGCAAGCTGCAGATCTTCGTCAAGCAGTGCACGCCAGCCTTCCACCTCGGCGGCGCCCGCAATGAGGTTATCAAACGCGTTGTACGATGCTTTACAGGTGACATCGTCCTCATTGCCGCAAATGCCGTCGGTCCAGATGGACGTGCCGCTGCGCATCAGACGCCAGCCATCGCCAAAGCGCGTTTTCAGCAGGAACAAAAGACCCCACGTTGCTTCATCGAGCACGCGCTTATAGAGAAGCGGATCGTCCGCTTTTACTTCCATGGCAAGCTGGAACATCGCGGTCGTGATCTCGCAGGTGAGCGGCTGCTGCTGGTGCATATCGCCGGCATCGTGCCAGCCGCCGTTGCCCGGAACGGACTTGTCGCCATGCACGCAGAAATGATCCTCGTGGCAGATGACGTGTTTGTTCGGCACGCGGTAGCCGCAGCGCTCGCAGAAGAAGAAGTTGATCGTCTTCCAGACAGAGCTCATCCAGACGCGGTCGTTCACCGCAAAAGACGGCGTTTCCTTATCGCCGCAGACGAGATAGTATTCGCCCGGCGCGGTGAGTTCGGTGAAGTTAAGGATTTTATAGTCGCCGTTCGGTGTCGAAACGGTATCGACCGCTTTGGTGAGCACGGTCTGTTTCGTTTTTGCATCGCGGACTTCGAATGTATCGGACGTTAAGACCGAGGCGATCGCCGTTTTTAAGCCGCCTGCCTGATAGCCGAGGTGCGAAAACGCGATCTTCGATTTATCCACGTTCCAGCCCTCGTAATGGTCCTCGTCGACAAGCTGGAGCTCCAGCTGATCGAAATAGAAGCAAACCTCCTCCGCCGCACCCGGGTTGTGGCCGACCATATCGTAGTCGAACGTGAGTGCGGTCACGTTATCGCGCCAGGTATACGGGATCTCGACCGCAACGTGGTTCCACTGCCGATTCAGAAGGTTCATATTGTGGCCGCCTTCGCGGTCGTATACGTCCGGAACCGGATGCTCGCCCTCGTTATGCAGCTGAATGCGCAGGCAGGGATTATAAAAGCCCGGAAGATCCGGATAAATCCAGACAGAGATGCGGTTGTACTCCCGCCAATCCTCGTGGTCAAAGCGGCGGACGGCTTTCGGAATGCAGTAAATACCGCCGCGGAACGGACCGGTAAGACCGGTTACCTCCGGGCTGACATCGGTTGGTGCGGTGAATTTGACGGAAGTATTTCCGGAAAAAACGTGCGCATCCGAGAGCTCGACTTTTGCGACATTTTGCAATGTCGGTTTTACATCGGTGCGAAGCGTGTCGGCCGACCAGTTTTCGAGCGACTCCATATCGTCAAGCAGACGCGATTTGAGCACCGGCTTTTTGAGACAGCGCGCCTCCATCGTCTCTTCATAGCGCACAGGCATCGGTTTTCGCACGAAATCCGACGCAAGCAGGTCGTTTCTCAGTTTTTGCGGGGTGTCCGGATGAAAGTTAAACATAACAGATGCCTCCTTTTTATTTATGGAACTGCTCCGCCGTGCGGATCAGCCGTAATACATCATAAAGTGTTGCGCGGTAGTCGCGTTCTGCGCGATCGGCAAGCGCACTCACCGGAAGTGCGGCGCGGTCGGTCGTGAAAATGGCGGTAACGCCGTAGTCGTATGCGGCATCGGCATCATCGGCGGCGCCGCCGACAATCGCGATCAGCGGAACATCCGCTTTTGCCGTGCGTTTGGCGATACCGGAAATGACCTTGCCCTGCACGCTCTGGCTGTCGATTCTGCCTTCGCCCGTGATAACGAGGTCGGTGCCCGAAAGCAAAGCGTCAAAGCCGACGGTATCGACGATCGTATCGATACCCGAACGGAGCGCACCCGAGAGAAACGCAAGCACACCGGCACCGAATCCGCCGGCCGCACCGCCGCCCGGAACCGTATGCACATCCACGCCGCAATCCGCCGCGATCACATCGGCGAGATGGCGCAGACCCGCGTCGAGCAGGAGCACCTTTTCTTCATCGGCGCCTTTTTGCGGACCGAAAATATACGCCGCGCCGTTTTTGCCGTAAAGCGGGTTTTCGACATCGCACATTGCGGTGACCGAAACACCGCGCAGGTTTTCTTTGACCGCCGAAAGGTCGATATGTGCAATATCCGAAAGCGTTCCGCCGACCGGAACGAAGGTGCCGCCGTTATGATCGGTGAATACCGCGCCGAGCGCCGCCGCACAGCCGCAGCCGCCATCGTTCGTGGCACTTCCGCCAAGGCCCAGAAGGATCTCGGTACAGCCGGATCTCACCGCGTGCAGGATCAGTTCACCGACACCGTAGGTTGTGGTTTTTGTCGGATCCTTGCGGTCGCCGACCGCAGGAAGGCCCGCGGCCGCCGCCATTTCGATCACAGCGGTTTTTCCGCTTTTTGCGTATGCGGCTTTGATCGGCTCATGATACGGGCCGTGCACCTCTGCGGTAATGCGCTCGGCAGAAATGGCCTTCAAAAAGCAATCCACCGTGCCTTCGCCGCCGTCCGCAACCGGGATGGCAACCACCTCGCACGCATCGAACACGCGCGGCACCGTCTCCTCCGCAATGCGGCAGATATCAAGGCTTGAAAGGGTTCCTTTAAAGGAATCCGAAACGACAATGCATTTTTTCATAACAACCCTCCGTCGGGATTTTTCGCTGTTTCCAGTATACACCATCCTGTCAAAAAATGCGAGTGGAATAGAAGAATTTTTTGCGCATATTATACTTAAAAAAGGAGGTGCGGTATGGCAAAAGGCTTTCTTTCCCGCGCGGTTTCGCTCGGGTTCTGGACACTTCTGCTGCGCGTGGGTTCAACGGCATTCGGCGTGTGGCTTTCAAATGCGGTCGGCGCGGAAGGTACGGGACTGTATCAGCTCGTGCTCTCGGTCTATATGCTCGCGGTCACGTTTTCGACCTCCGGTGTTACGATCGCGGTCACGCGCATTGTGTCTGAGTATTACATACAGAACAATGAAGCCGGAATGCGGCGTGCGTTTTGCCTGGGACTCACTTTCGCGGCATCACTCGGCACGCTCGCCTCCCTTTTGCTGTACGTTTTATCGCCGTTTGCCGCACAATACTGGCTTTGCGACCTGCGCGCGGCGGTTCCTCTGCGGATCTTCTCGTTCGGGCTGCCGTTTTTGAGCAGTGCTTCGGTGATCCGCGGCTTTTTTCTCGGCAGACAGCGCACGTTTTTATCCGTAAGCGGCGACGTGGTGGAACAGATCGTCACCGCCGCTATCACCGCGCCGCTCGTTTTGCTTTGGAGAGAAAACGGGATCGAAGGCATCTGTACCGCGATGGTGATCGGTTCGGTGAGTGCCGAAATTTTGTCGTGCATATATGCGGCGCTTACCTGCTTATCCGTCCGCACGAAAAAGGCGGGAATTCCGCCGCGCGGTATCGGCAGGCGCATCCTCTCGATCACATTCCCGGTTGCCGTCGGCAATAATGTGCGCGCGCTTTTGACCGCGGCGGAGAACATCCTGACACCGGCAGGACTCAGAAAATACGGCGCGGATTCCGCCGGTGCGCTCGCGCAGTACGGTGTGGTGAAAGGTATGGTATGGCCGATCCTCTTTCTGCCGACCGTTTTACTCTCGCCCGTTTCAAGTCTGCTTGTGCCCGAGATTTCGGCGGCGGACGCGATGCACGACACCGCGCGTGTGCAGAGTATGACGCACCGATGTTTGAAAGCAGCGCTTTTGTATGCGTTCGGTGCGGCCGGCATCATCTGGACATTTGCACCGCAGACGTGTGCAGTTTTGTTCCCGGAAGCGGAAAATGCCGCATTTTATCTGCGGCTGCTCTGTCCGCTCATCCCGCTTTTATACCTCGACCAGATCGTGGACAGCATTTTAAAAGGACTCGACCAGCAGAAGGCTTCGATGCGCTATAACATGGCGGATGCGGCGATGCGCGTTGCGCTCGTATTTTTCCTTGTGCCGCGGCACGGCATTTTCGGCTGGATCTTCATGCTTTACGCCGGAACGATTTTCAACGCAAGCCTGAGCGCGATGCGGCTGATCAAGGTGAGCCGCGTGGTGATCAACGTAAAGAGCTGGGTGATCCGCCCGGTCGCTGCGATCGTTTTTTCCTGCACACTCGCATCGGCAATCCCGGTGAATGCGGCTGTCTCGGCGGCTGGCGCGCTTTTATGCTATATTGCTTTCCTGTATCTCTCCACCCGGCGCAAAGCGCAGCTCCGCAGGTTTCCTTTTCAAAAAAAGTGCAAGAAAAATGAAAAAAGTGCTTGACTTTCGCCCCACCCTTTGTTATAATAGCTTTCACAGGGTTGAGAAACCCGGACAACTGAAAAATGCGAAGGTGGCGGAATGGCATACGCGCTAGCTTGAGGTGCTAGTGTCGGTACACGACGTGTGGGTTCAAATCCCATCCTTCG
>JBGUUS010000090.1:0-12292 GCA_045133675.1 Oscillospiraceae bacterium
ACCTGTTCGATCAGTTTGATGTAAACCTGCGTTTTGCCGCTTCCGGTAACACCGCAGAGCAGCGCACAGTTCGCCTCTTCCGCCTGTATCAGCGGGAGAATGCCGTCATACGCCGCCTGCTGCTCGTCCGAGAGAACATATCCGCTTTCCGCCTTTTGTGCGGCAGCCGGAAAATACGTTTCTTCAACCTCGCGGACAAAAATCTCAAAGATTCCTTTTTTGACGAGCGTGTTCGCCATACCGATGCCGACACCGCAATGGCGGCAAAGGTCGTTCGGCTGTGCTTCGCCGAACTGCCGCAGTGCTAAAATAAGGCGCTGCTGTTTTTCGGTACAGTCGGTGACGTCGCCGTCAAACTCAGGCGAGATCCGTACAAGACGCATCTTCTTGACCGCCGTTTTCCGGGCGGAAATCTCCTCTTTTTCGAGGATACCCGCGCTGATCAGCGCGCGTACTGCCGAAGAGGAGGATGCGTTATGTTTCAGCTGCAAAAATGCACGCAGTTCTTTTTCCGTTTTTCCCGTTTGAATAAAATCCATGATGCGCTGCTGCGCACCCGGCAGAAATTCATATTCGCCGGCGTCCAGCCGCCGTGCCGGAACAAAGCGTTCTTTCACCTGCACATTCATGCCGATGGGCAAAATCGCCTTGACCGCTTCGTAACAGGTGCAGTACGTGTGCGCCATCAGATACCGTACGATGCCGAACATTTCTTCGGTCAAAAGCGGTTTTTTATCGATCTGCGCGATGATGGGCTTTAACTTTTTATCGCCCGTTTCCACCGTTTCGATCGATGAGACAACACCCTGCACCTTTTTGTTGCCGCCGCCAAACGGAACCAGCACACGGCAGCCGCGGCAGAGCGTTTCGCTCATCTCCGGCAAAACCGTGTACGAATAAGGGCGGTCAATGGCATACACCGCTTTTTCCACATAAACCTGTGCTACGGTCTGCTCCATATTCCGCCCTCCTTTCTGAAAATACCAGCCGGCTTATTCGAGCGACTGACCGATGTCTTCGCGCTCAACGAATCTGTAATCGCCGCGTGCGAACTCTTCAACGGCAAGCTGAACCGGTTTTTCGATCAGGATGTCGCCTCTTTCTTCAGCTTCCTCCGCGATGGAACGTGCGCGTTTTGCAACGCCGATTACCAGCGAGTAGTAGCTCTGTTTACCCTGTAAAATATCTGCAGAAGACGGTCTATGCATAATTGATTCCTCCAAATTATTCAGCCAGAAGGCTGTCGATTTTTTCTTTCATGTGTTCGGTTTCGTGGGTGGCAGCTGCAATAATCGCCAGCAGGTCGTCTGCCGCCTGTTCAACCGTATCGTTTACGATGATATAGTCGCATTCATATGCGTACGGAATTTCCTGCTTTGCGCGCGCAAGGCGTTTTTCAACGACTTCCGGCGTTTCGGTTCCGCGGCCGCTCAGTCTGCGGCGAAGTTCCGCCATGGACGGCGGCAGGATATAGATCGCAACGGCATCCGGCAGGAGCTTGCGCACCTGTTTTGCACCTTCGATCTCGATTTCCAGAATAACATTCTGTCCGGCTTCGGTGTGTTCTTCCACCGGTTTGCGCGGTGTTCCGTAATAGTTGCCTACAAACTGTGCGTATTCGAGCAAGCCGTTTTCGGCGAGCATGCCCTCAAATTCCTCTTTGCTGAGATACAGATAGTTGACACCGTGAACTTCTCCCGGACGCGGCGAACGGGTCGTTGCCGAAACGGAGAAAAACAGGTTCGGGTCACGTTTGAACACCTCCGCCAGCACGGTTCCTTTACCGCAGCCGGACGGTGCACAGATGATAAATACTCTGCCTTTTTTACTCATCTTCCTCATCCTCTTCCTCGGTATCATCGCGGTCAACCACACGGTTTGCGATCGTTTCCGGCTGGATCGATGTCAGGATGACGTGATCCGAGTCCATTACGATAACTGCGCGGGTGCGGCGGCCGTACGTTGCGTCGATCAGAACGCCTTTGTCGCGCGCATCCTGAATGATACGCTTGATCGGTGCCGACTCCGGGCTGACGATCGCGACCAGTTTGGCAGCAGAGACCATGTTGCCGAATCCGATATTGATCAGCTTCATTGTCCTTCCTCCTTATTCGACGTTCTGGATCTGCTCGCGGATCTTTTCGATCTCCGATTTCATCTCCACAACGAGACGGGTGATGCGGACATCCTGGCATTTGGAACCTGTGGTGTTGACCTCGCGGTTCATTTCCTGCACCAAAAAGTCGAGCTTTTTGCCGACCGGCTGGGTTCCTGCCATCAGCGTGTCAAACTGTTTTAAGTGGCTGCGCAGACGGACAGTCTCTTCGTCCACTGCGATCTTATCGGCAAAGAGCGCAACCTCAGTGAGAACGCGCGCTTCGTCGATGTTTTTGTTTTCGAGAACCTCGTTGAGTTTCGTGTAAAGGCGCGCCTTATAGTCGGCGAGTGTCTGCGGCGAGATTTCCTCGACCTGGCTGACATAACCTTCGATCGTTGCAAGACGGCTCGAAATATCTGCGAACAAACGCTCGCCTTCCACCTTGCGCATTGCGCAGAAACGGTCAAGCGCTTCTTCCGCAACCATCTTTACGGCATCCCAGATCTCATTTTCGTCCTCTTCGGTCTTTTTCACAAGGAAAATATCCGAAAAACGGGAGATCGAAGAAAGCGAGAGATCGTCGGTGAGTTCCATCTCGTCTTTGATGCTGCGCAGAGCCGTAACATAGCCTTTTGCGAGTTCGCGGTTGATTCCGACTTCCATCTCGGCGCCGTCAACGTTGAAAATGCTGACACCAACCTCAACTTTACCGCGCGTGATCTTCGTATTGACGAAGCTCTTGAGCTTTTCTTCCAGATAGCCGTATGCACGCGGCATTCTTGCGGCAAATTCAAAATAGCGGTGGTTGACCGATTTGATCTCCACCAGAATATCGCGGCCGCCCACCGTCATCTGCGAGCGTCCGTATCCGGTCATGCTGTTTAACATGTCCTTTCACATCCTTAAAAGCCCGTTTGGGCATATTTACTTGATTACCGCAGGATAGTATAGCAAAGAATCCGTATCCTGCGTGCTTTTGTTTACGATTTATTCATAATATTCATATAAAATTTACATTTAAGTTTTCCGCCCGCTTTCTTCCTAATCTTCTTGTATTCGGCTGTTCTCTATGCTATACTGAACAAAACAACAGTTTCAGGAGGTATTGCAATCGGCACCGGAAATTCTATCCCGGACTATATCCCAACGGAAAACTATCTCTATATGCTGGAACTCGTCCGGGAGTTCCGCGGCGATTTTGCAAAATAATCGGTATAAAACAGTACAGCCTCCGGCTTTTTGGCCGGAGGCTGTTTTTTCATATTCTCAATAGACGTATGCGCCGTATCGGTCGGCGATCTTTCTCAGGCGGTCTTCTTCGATCATGCTCGTGGAGTCGACCATTGCGCGGCCGTTATACAAAAACAGTACACGGGAAAGCGCCTCCGGATCATCCGAATGGATGCATACCGGCAATGCCGAATATACGGCGTTGCGTGCGAGGTCTTCCGCCTCCTCGATCGTTTCAACCGAGATCAGCATAACGTCGTAGCTGTCGTCTTCCGCTTCAAGAAAATCGTCCGTCATATCAAATGCGCATTCGATCTCTTCGGTAAACTCCATGCGGTCGACGTCCAGCGCAAAAAGCGTTGTCTCGTTCGTCAGCCAGATGTCATTTTCCTGCTCGGAAGAAAGCGGCGCAAGCGGCTCAAAGATATAGCTTTTCAGCATTTCGCGGACCGCTTTTTCCTGTGCCGGTGTGCTGCCGTCTCGCACGACGGATGCACCCGCATCAAGAAAACGTTCAGCCAGCCTTGCATATTCCTGCGGCGTCATCTCTGCGATCGTGCCGACACTCGGTTTTGCAATCAGCGGGATGCGCGCATATTCGGATACGCCGCGCAGCGCCGCAACGATCGCTTCCGGCTCACCGTAGAAGCCGAATGCGTCCGCACCGAGCGACTGCAGCGTGATCATACCGGCAAGCGACTCACAGCCCGAAAGCAGCAAGCCTTCTTCGTCGATCGAAACCGTCACCCATACCGGCTTTTTGAACTTGCGGCAGGCAAGAACAGCGGCACGGGCCTCGGCAATATTCAGCATTTCATCGACGAGGAACAGCTCAACACCTTCCTCGTCCAGATCTGCGGCCATATCCGCAAAATGCTGGCATATTTCATCAAAAGTATCTTCACCGACCGGTTCAAGCATCATACCCGAAGGCAGCAAACGGCCGATTTTTTCTTCCTGCGGAACCGCAACGGCGCGGCCAATGAAAGATATCGGTATCGGAATATCGTCCTGTCTCATTTTCTTTCCTCACATCGAGTCCGGCGCATTGATTTTAAGCAGCGTCAGAACGTTGGAAATTGCCTGTTTTACTGCCATGCAGAGTGCAAAACGTGCATTCATCAGCGTTTCGTCACCGCATTTTACGCGGCAGGCATTGTAGAATTTGTGGAACATCGTTGCAAGTTCAACCGAGTAGCGCGTGAGTTTTGCCGGATCGTAATCCTTTGCAGCCTCAACGATCTCCTGCGGGAATTTTGCAAGGAAGCGGATCAGTGCTTTTTCTTCGTCTGCAGCGAGAACGGAGAGATCGCATTCTGCCGTCGGTGCCGGAGAGATGCCTTCCAGTTCAAGCGTGCGGCGGATGCTGCAGATACGTGCGTGTGCGTACTGTACGTAGTAAACCGGGTTCTGCGAGGTCTCTTCTACCGCAAGGTCGAGGTCAAAGTCGAAGTGCGAGTTTGCCTCGCGGAGATTGAAGAAGAAACGTGCTGCATCGATCGGAACTTCGTCAAGCAGGGTTACCAGCGTGATGGCTTTGCCGGAACGTTTGCTTGCTTTGATAACTTCGCCGCCGCGAACGAGGCGAACCATCTGCATCAGTACAACGTCGAGACGGTTTGCGTCAACACCGAGTGCGGTGAGCGCCGCTTTCAGACGCGGAACGTAACCGTGGTGGTCAGCACCGAGAACGTCGATCGCTTTGTCAAAGCCGCGGGTAACGAGTTTGTTGTAGTGGTATGCGATATCCGGAACAACGTAGGTCGGAACGCCGTTGGAACGAACGAGAACGAAATCCTGGTCCGCGCCAAAGTCGGTTGCTTTGAACCAGAGTGCGCCTTCGGACTCATAGGTGCAGCCCTTTTCTTTAAACAGCGCAACGATATCGGTTACCGCGCCGTTGTTGTGCAGCGTGGACTCTTTGAACCAGTTGTCGTATACGATGCGGTATTTCATCAGGTCGCGCTCAAGGCCTTCGATGTTCTGCGGAAGTGCGAATGCAACAAGTGCCGCACGGCGCTCCTCTTCGCTTGCTTCCATATATTTATCACCGTTTACCTCTGCAAATGCTTTTGCATGAGCGGTGATGTCGTCGCCTTTATAGGAATCCTCCGGCATCTCGATGCCCTCTTTGTAGAGCTGCTGATAGCGCAGAGAGAGCGACATGCCGAATTTGTTGATCTGGTTGCCCGCATCGTTGATATAAAACTCGCGTGCAACATCATAGCCTGCCCAGTCGAGCGAAGCAGCGAGAGAGTCGCCGATTGCGCCGCCGCGTGCGTTGCCGATATGCATCGGGCCGGTCGGGTTTGCCGAAACAAACTCTACGAGAACCTTTTTGCCTGCGCCAAAATCGGTGCGGCCGTAGTTTTCGCCGTTTTCTGCGATGGAGCGGATAACACCTGCATACCATGCTTTGCCGAGGAAGAAGTTGATAAAGCCCGGACCTGCGATCTCGACTTTTTCAAAATACGTGCCGTCAAGGATCATCTCTGCAACAATTGCTTCCGCGATTTTGCGCGGTGCCATACGGAACGCACGTGCGGATACCATGGCAGCGTTCGTTGCGAAGTCGCCGTTTTTGGAATCAGCCGGTACTTCGATGGTAAATGCCGGCATCGGCTCAGCCGGAAGTGTCTCGTTTGCAACACAGCGGCCAACTGCAGCCATCAGAATATCTTTAACCTGTACTTTTGCTTCCGCGATCGGATTTTTCATTCTTACTGTCACTCCTGTGTATTTTCTTTCACGTTGATAAACACTTCGTTTTCGCTCAAAAGGCTGGTGTTTACATCCAGCGCATACGAGAAATAAAGGTCGCCGCCTTTGTCGTCAAGCGTCGAGGTGACCGCCTTGGCGTCAACGCCGATCATCAGATCGCCGCCTTCAACCGAATAGTGGCCGACATTGCGCTCGCCCGGCACAATCACCAGATGGGATTTCACCGCACCGCTTCTTACAAGCGTTACACGGTGCGACGGATCGATCTTGATCGTCGTTTTGCCGTCGCCATAGCCGGTTGCTTCGCTCTCACTGTACGAAACGTAGTAGCTGTTGTTCTTTTTATAAAAGCTGCCCTGTGTAAACAGCTCGGTTACATCCTGATCCTCGCCGACACGCTGAATGCCTTTGATGTTGATCAGAACTTCTTTTTTCATTGTATTCTCCATATTGAAACGGTTCTCCATTCAAAGAGATTATCGGATCCGTCCGGATCTCAGACACTTTCGATATCGATCTGCGTCGCTTCGTTGAGCTGCTGCGAATCGCCTACGATCGATCTTGCGTTCTTTGCGAAATCCGCCGCGCTGTCGCTGACGTAGTATTCCGTATCACCGATGCGGCGTGTCAGGTTCAAAAGCTCGCTTTCTTCAAGCATGGCTTTTGCCGCATGTGCCGCTTCTCTGCCGGAATCGATCAGCGTAACACCGTCGCCCATGATCTTTTCGATGATCGGCTTGAGCACCGGATAGTGCGTACAGCCCAAAATCAGCGTATCGGCGCCGCTTTCTTTGATCGGTGCGAGATACTGCTCGGCAACCAATCGCGTAACCTCGTTGTCCGGGTCGGAAAATCCGTTTTCAACGAGCGGCACGAACAAAGCGCACGGACTGGATACGACCTTCAGATCCGGGTTCTGCTTATGGATCGCTTTTTCATAGGCGCCGCTTTTTACGGTTGCGGGAGTACCGATCAAACCGATGATGCCGTTTTTCGTCGCCTTGACCGCGGCTTTCACCGCCGGCTGCAGCACTTCGATAAACGCCACCGGAAGCAGCGCGATATCTTCGGGCAGGATGCTCGCGCTCGCGGTATTGCACGCAACGATCACCATTTTGACGTCGCGGGAAAGCAGAAAGCGCATATCCTGTCTTGCGTATTTGCGAACGGTCTCGCGGCTGCGCGTTCCGTACGGCACGCGGCCGGTATCACCGAAATACACGATGTTCTCATTCGGCATCAGCCGATGCAGCTCGGAAACGGTCGTAAGACCGCCCAAGCCGGAATCGAACACGCCGATCGGACGGCTGTCGTTTTGCATCTTCTTCTCTCCGTTTTCTTTTCGTTATCTTGCCAGTGCGTATGCGATCAGACGGTCGATCAGCTCGGAATACGGCACACCGCTTTCCACAAAGAGCTGCGGATACATGCTGATGCTGGTAAAGCCCGGGATCGTGTTGATCTCGTTGAGCAGGATCTCGCCGTTTTCGCAAAGGAAGAAGTCAACGCGGGAAAAGCCTGCACAGCCCATAATTTTATACGCCTGAACGGCGATTCTGCGGATCTCGTCGGATTCTTTTTCGGTAACACGCGCCGGAACGTATGTCAGCGATTTGCCGTCGATGTATTTTGCGTTGTAATCGTAGAAGTCGTTGGACGGTGCGATCTCGCCAAGGCAGGATGCAATCGGATCTTCGTTGCCGAGAACCGCACATTCGATCTCACGGCCGACGATCATCTCTTCCACGATAACCTTGCTGTCATGGATGAGAGCGAGATCCATTGCCTCTTTCAGTGCCTCGCGGTCGGAAGCTTTCGTAACACCGACAGAGGAACCTGCGTTTGCCGGTTTTACAAAGCACGGATAGCCGAGCGCGTGCTCAACTTCGTCGAGAAAGCTCTCTGCATCTTTTGCGTACTCATACGCAGTGACCGAGCGCCATTTTGCACCGAGAACACCTGCTTTATCGAGCATGGTGTGGGTCGTGACTTTATCCATGCAGGCCGCACTTGCAAGCTGGCCGCAGCCGACAAACGGAATACCGGCCATCGTGAAAAGGCCCTGAATGGTGCCATCCTCGCCGTTTTTGCCGTGAAGAACCGGGAAAACACAGTCAAGGTAAACGATCTCCGGCTGTTCTTTGAGGATAACGAAGCCGTGATGTGCGCGGTCCGGACTCAGAACACACGGGATGCAGCCTTCACCCTGCCATTCGTTTTTGGCGATGCGGCTGTCCTCGCCGGTATAATAAAACATACGGCCGTCTTTGGTGATGCCGATGCGGTAAATCTCATATTTTTCGCGGTCAATGTTCGCCAGAACGGAAGAAACCGAGAGCAGCGAAACTTCGTATTCACTCGAAGCACCGCCGAAAATCAGGCCAAGTTTGCATTTGTTGCTCATGCGTGTACGCTCCAATCTGTTGTATATCTTGAAATGGACATTCTGCTTGCATTCTATATCACATTATATAATACCACGCTTTTATGCAAGATGCAACCGCGCAAAATAGAAAAAAGGGAGCTTTTCGCTCCCTTTTTCTTATTTCATTTGTTCATCAATGTAATCGCAGAGCGCCGTGTACCGGCCGGTGTAATAAAGCTTTTCAAGCGTGAAGCGGTCGAGCTTTTCACATTTGCAGATATCGGCAAACGCCTTCTCGCGCAGCCAGAAGCCGTTATTATACTTCTCTCTGAGCGTTTCGCCCGAAAGATGACGCGAATAACCTTCCGCAACCGCATATTCGGTCATAGCGAGGCGTTCATCGTTCGTATACGCCGTTCTGAGATCGGCGTCAAGCGCTTCGCTGACGTTCAAGCCGTGGCGTTTTGCGCAGCCGTATACGAGTTCTGCACCCTGCCACATTTTTTTGCAGCAGTATTCGTACAGATCTTTTACGCGGTCGTAACAGTCCTTCGCCGGAGATCCCTCGAAATCTTCTGCGGTAAACGGTTTGCCGTTCCAGTTTTCAAGCATAAAGCCGGTGTCCGGCGCATTCGTACGCGGATCGAACAGTGCCGCTTCATCCGGTGCCGGGATTTCTTCATCGGCATAGTCGTACAGATGGATCTCGCGGATCAGCTCGCTGCCTTCTTCCTCGTGTCCGTAGCGAACGGTTTCGTAACGGATCGTATCGAAAAAGCCGTTGCCGGTCGTATCAAAATAGCGGACGCGCGGATATTTCATGCCGTCGCTCGGAACCGGACCTTCCTTGCCGTGTGCGTGATCCTTGCTGCCTTTGAACAGTGCAAGATAATCGATCTCCCACCAAGCGTGTTTTGCCTGATAGAGATGGATCTTGCCGTCCATCGGCGAGATATAGAGTTTGCCTTTTCCGGCGTTGGTCGGGTCTTTCTCGGTGCGGTCACCAAGATGATCGGAGAAATTGCCCCAAAGGAAATCGGATTTTTCCGCATTGCCCTCGTGGTTCGAGAACATCTCTTCCCAGCGGCAATCGTCATCGTCTTCGTCGAACAGCAGGAAGTTCTGTGCCCAGCCGTCGTGCGCAAGACCGATTTTTACGCCGTCGAGATACGGCAGATACTGTCTTCTCGGTTCACAGCGGATATCGAGCATCTTGCCGTAGAACACTTCGCTGCCTTTGAGCGGTGCAAAGCACGCAAGATGATCCTCATACTTCGTATAGTCGAGCGTCGGATTCTCGTAGTTATAGTAGGACAGCAGCATATCGAGCGAGTGCCATTTTTCCTCCGAGGTATTGCCGTTGAGCTCAAACGCAACCTCGAACTCGCTGACCTTGCCGTAATAGCGCTCTTCGCCTTCGGCAAGACCGCCGGACTCGCGGATCGCGTTGTTTTTCGTATCGCCGACACGCATCGTCATTTCGGTGCGGCCGTCCATATTGAAATCGTACCACGCAATCGGTGTTTCCCAGGAGGTTTCCGGGTGTGCGGAATAAGAGTTTACGAAAAAGCCGCTGCCGTGAACGTTCATGCGGTATTTTCCGCCTTCGTCGTATGCCTGCTCATCCGGATAGGTGAGCGTATCGAAATCGAGATACGAAAGATCGTTTTCGCCGTTTAAGTTTACGGCGTATTTATTGGAATACGGGCACCAGTCTTCGCCCGGGAAGAGATGATAATACTCTGCCTCCGGTGCACCGTCGCCGTTTACGTCAAACGCGCGGTAGCAGTAATCGCCGAGCGTGTCAAAACGGCCGCAGTCGTCTTTGTCGATCAAAAGCGTATAGCTGCCCCAGTTTTTGCGGATCTCGTTCCACGGATTCGCCTCTTCGCCCGCACGGAAAGCAGCGGCAAAGAACGCCTCCCAGCCTTCTTCCGGCTCTTTATCCCAGATGAGTGCACCGTCGTCGGAGATAAACAGTGCCGCGTGACCGCGATAGGTGAACGCGATCGTATCGTTTACGCCGTCACCGTTTACATCATAAAAACCCGGTGCCAGTGCATTTCCGTTGAAAATCTCAGCCATTTACTTCTCCTCCGTTTTCTGCGGTTTGGACGGCAGGTTCAGCAGCTCATACATTGCCGCCGCACATTCGGAGAAATCGCGGTCGCCGCGTCCTTGCTCCATGCAGCGCTCGAGCAGCTCGATACCGCCATCGAGTGCGAATGCCGGAACGCCGTATGCGGTATAGAGGTCTTTCATATAGCGCAGATCTTTTAAGCCCAGCTTCAGCGAGAACGCCTCGGTGAACGAACGGTCGATCATCTTCGGCACATAGAAGCGGTACATCCAGGTCGAGAACACGTCGGTGTTCATCAGTTCGAAGAGATTCTGCGGGTCAAGACCTGCTTTTTCTGCCAGCGGGAACATCTGACCGAGCAGTACGGTATACATAAGACCCGTAAAGTTCATCATAATCTTCATGGTGTGTGCGTTGCCGGATTCGCCGACATAGTCGAATTTTTCGCAGAAGTCGGCAAACAGCGGGCTCATCGCATCAAAGGTATCCTTATCGCCCGATACCATCGAAGTGAGCGTGCCGGCTTTCGCCTCATCCGGACCTGCCAGAAGCGGTGCATCCAGCAATACGGCACCTTTTCCTTTGAGTTCAGCTTCGAGCGCGCGGGTAGAAAGCGGAAAACTCGTCGAAAGATCGAGAATGACCTTACCTTTTACCTCTTCGTCCGAAAGCGCGTGAACCGTTGCTTCAACAACCTCGCTGTTCGGCAGCGACAGCAGGATGATATCCGCCGCACACATTGCGTCTTTTGCGCTCTCGTATGCGCCCGCTTCACCGAATGCCGCGCGTTTTGCCGCATCCGTGTCGTAGACCGCCAATTTGTAGCCTTTTCCTGCAAGACAGGAGGCGATGCCGCCGCCCATATTGCCCAAACCGATTACAGCTACTGTTTTGCTCTGTTTCATTTTTTGACCCTCTCCTTTTTATCGGAATGTCCGACGTCTTGCTTTCATCATATCGGGAAAAAGCCGGATTGTCAACCGCATCTTTTCCGTTGACTTTCTTTCCTTAAAATGCTACGATAATAAATGTAAACATCACGTGAGGGGCAGGGTCTTGGACTTTGCCCCATAAAGTGCGTTATGCACGTTTATAAGGAGTAACCTATGCTGTTTCAGAAGAAAACCACCTCATACACCTGGATGATTGTCGGTCTCGGCAATCCGGACACGAAATACGAAAACACCCGTCATAACGCCGGCTTTATGGCGATCGACCGTCTTGCCGAAAAGCACCATACCTCGATCAAAAAATCGAAATATCACGCACTCATCGGCGAAGCCGAAATCGCAGGCAGCCGCTGTCTGCTGATGAAACCGCTGACCTATATGAACCTCTCGGGTCAGGCAGTTGCCGAAGCGGCACAGTTTTATAAGATCAAACCGGAGAATATCCTCGTTTTCTCCGACGAAATTGCACTCGATCCGGGCAAGCTCCGCATCCGCCGCAAAGGCAGCGACGGCGGACATAACGGCATCAAAAACATCATACAGTGTATCGGCGCAAACACCTTCCCGCGCATCAAGATCGGCGTCGGCAAAAAGCCGCACCCGGACTACGACCTCGCGGCATGGGTACTCTCGCGCTTTACAAAAGACGACCTCGCCGCGCTCGACCCGGCACTGGACCAAACGGTACAGGCCGCCGAACTGATTATTCAGGGTAAAACCGACGAAGCGATGAACCGCTTCAATTCCTGATCCTCTCTTTTAAAAGTCTAATGGTGTGATGTCAATAGACGGATGAAAAGATTTTTTCAATAGGTAGTGTCCAAAACCGGCCTGAACCGGCAAAAAAG
>JBGUUS010000091.1:0-13275 GCA_045133675.1 Oscillospiraceae bacterium
AGCTTAGATATTATATCATACTGTTTTCGGTTTGTCAAGCACTTTTTTCGAGTTTTTTGAAGTTCTTTTTGGCGTTCTCCCGAACCCGTTTCAGATCCTCATTATGTTCTCTTGTCCAGTGCCTCTCTCCGAGACAGCTTCGTTATTATATCCTATATGTGCGGAAAAGTCAAGCATAAAAATACAAAAAATCGGATTAAAATACCAGTTTGTGAGTTTCGCATATTTTTCTTGCTTCCGGGCATTTTATTCCTGCCCGAAACAAACAAAGAAAGGTCGGTTTTTACGCTTATGCATTGGAAAAAAACCTTCGCTGCTCTATCTCTCGTGTCCGTTCTCCTATTCACGTTTCTGCTTTCTTTAGATATTCCCGCATCTGCTCTCTCTCAGATGGGCAGTCGCGGAGAAGAAGTCAAAGCAATTCAGGAACGTTTGCAGGAGCGCGGACTTTACAACGGAGATATTGACGGCGTCTATGGCGCGCAGACAAAAAATGCGGTTAAAAAGTTTCAGAAGCAGCAGGGACTCACGCAGGACGGTATTGCAGGTCCCGCTACTTTAAAAAAACTCGGTATCTCAATCGGAAGCATTCCGGCAGCAACGGAGTCGAATGTTTATCTTCTTGCGCGGATCATTTCTGCAGAATCCCGCGGCGAACCGTACAGCGGTCAGGTTGCTGTTGGCGCAGTCGTATTAAACCGCGTGGAACATCCCTCTTTCCCGGATACGCTTGCCGGTGTTATCTATCAGGACGGTGCATTCACCGCGATTGTTGACGGACAGTTCGATGAACCGATCGCGGAGTCGGCGTATCAGGCGGCGCGCGATGCTTTGGCCGGTCAGGATCCGAGCGGCGGCGCGATCTACTATTTCAATCCGGATAAGACATCAAATAAATGGATCCGTACGCGCCCGGTCATTAAGCGGATCGGCGCACATCTTTTCTGCTCCTGAATATACGAAAGGCTTCCTTCAAATGAAGGAAGCCTTTTATTACATAGGAATCAAATCAGTTGTCCGTTTTCTTCCGTTTGATCGCCTTCCGCCATGCGTTTACGCAATTCATCGAGGTTGATCGAAACCGTCTCCTGCTTATATGTTTTTACTTCGGTATTTTTCTCCTCCGGCGAGCCTTCTTCGCTGGCTTCCGGCGGCAGTTCAAATTCCACTTCTTCCGGCGTGAACGTATGCAGCAGTTCCTCATCACTCGCCTTTTTGTCCGTATCACGAAGCGCACGGTTTCTCCGTGCCGCCGAAATGATCAGCAATGTGAAGCTCAACAGCAGCAGACCGCCCGCAGAACCGAGCACGATCCATTTTCCGGGCTCTCCCGAGATATAGAACAGCGCATCGCCGAGCAGTTCGATTACCCAAAGCAGCTTTCCGGCAAAGTCCGGACCGGTCAGAGGAATGGAGCAGAGTGTCTCCGTATGGTCGTAGTAATAAACGACCGCATTGCTCGCATATGCCACCGTAACGTACTGCAGGGTACCGTCCGAACCGCGCTGTAAAACAACGTCCTCCGATGCAAGCTCCGGCATATCTGTCCGAAGCAGGACGAATGTCGTTTCTTCCTCCATCTCAATCAGAGAAAATGTATAACCAAACAAAGCAGCACGGCCAGTCAGCGCAAGATAACCGAAAAGCAGGCTTGCCGTAAGCAGAATTACCGTTATAAAAGTCAGAATAGTCGTCAGTACGCCGCGAAAGAATCGTTTCATGCCGGTTCACCGCCCTTGAAGTAGTACAAAACCATTATACTATACTTCGACAAAATGCGCAACGCATCAAAACCAGAAAGATACCGTCCACGCGGCGACGAGTATTGCTGTCAGATCGCCAAGCAAACCGCACAAAACGGCACATCCGCTTTTCTGTATACCGACTGCACCGAAATATACGGATACGGTATAAAGCGTCGTCTCCGTTGAAGCCATCATAACCGCTGCAGTACGTCCAACCGTGCTGTCGGCGCCATACGTTTGCAAGGTGTCCTCCAACGCGGCAAGCGAGCCGCTTCCGGAGATCGGACGCAAAAGCGCAAGCGGTGCCGTCTCCGGCGGAATCCCCAAACAGGAAAACAGCGGCGCGAGCCATTCTGCGATCTGTTCCAAAGCACCGGAGGCGCGCAGCATACCGATCGCCGTGAGCAGCAAAATCAACGAAGGCAGAATCGCATACACTGTACGCACGCCATCTTTCACTCCTGCGAAAAAGGCCGTTGTGATATCCACTTTTTTGTATGCGCCGTAAAAAAGAATACCGCAGACGCAAAGCGGCAGAACCCAGGCCGTCATCTCTTTTTCCTCCTGTATAGCGTATACAGTTTCACGGTGCCAACCGCTGCAAATGCCGCAGAAAAAGAGGTGATCAAAACAGCCGGAAGAATATCAAACGGAGAAGCCGCGCCGTGTTTTAACCGCAGCAGCGCAACAGTCGTCGGAATGAGCTGGATGGATGCCGTATTCATTACAGTCAGCAGGATCATTGACGTGCTCATCCGTCCTTCCGGAACCTCTTTCGCCAATTCCTGCATTGCAGAAAGCCCGAGCGGTGTTGCCGCATTCCCAAGCCCGAGCAGATTGGCGGTGACATTCATTGCGATCAGCTGCAATGCCCGACTTCCTCTTTTGAGATCGCGGAAAAGGAAACGCAAAAGCGGCCGAAGCAGCCGCGCGATCCGTTCCGCCAAGCCGCTGTCCTGTGCTACCCGCATCAATCCGCTCCAAAGGCAAACAGAGCCCGCAAGCGAAACCGCCAACTCAATCGCGTGTGTACTTTCCGAAAGAATCGCAGTACTGATCTGTTCCGCAGAATGGTTGAATAAGCCAAACAGCAGGCTAAGAGAAAGCATGATCAAAAGTGCCGGTTTCATCGTTCCTCCGTTGCTCCAAACAGAATTTCTGTATAACTATACGGCGCTTTTCATGAAAATATTTCTGTTTTCCTATGAAAGCTTTTCCGGCTTATTGACAATTCCTGTCGAATATCGTAAACTGTATCCATAGGCAAATTGCTTAACATTTTGCAAAGAGGGTATGTTTCATGAAATCTACAGGTATTGTAAGAAGAATCGACAATCTGGGCCGCGTTGTCCTCCCGGTTGAACTGCGCCGCACGTTTGATCTGAAACGTGAAGATGCTGTTGAAATTTTTATCGACAACGAGTACATCCTGCTCAAAAAATATGAGCCGGCTTGTATTTTCTGCGACGAAGCAAGCGACGTTGTGGAGTTTAACGGTAAAACGATCTGCCGCAATTGTCTGAGCAAACTGGCTGAACTGAAATAATCTGCCGCCAAAGCACAAAGAGGGATCCGCTGTCGGATCCCTCTTTTTTTGTGTTCGCGATATTACAATAAAACAAAAAGGACGATCTTTCGATCGTCCTTCTCATTCCATTTGAAGCCGAAATTATTTGATTTCGACAGAAGCGCCAGCCTCTTCGAGCTTTTTCTTGAGGTCTTCAGCGTCAGCTTTGGAGATGCCTTCTTTAACGGTTTTCGGAGCGCCGTCAACGAGAGCTTTAGCGTCTTTCAGGCCGAGACCGGTAACGTCTTTAACCAGTTTGATAACGCCCATTTTGGAAGCGCCAGCGCTGGTCAGGATTACGTCAAACTCGGTTTTCTCTTCTTCAGCCGGAGCTGCAGCAGCAGCGCCTGCAACCATAACCGGAGCAGCAGCGGAAACGCCGAATTCCTCTTCGATTGCTTTAACGAGTTCGTTCAGTTCGAGAACGGTGAGTGCTTTGATGTCATCAATAAATTTTACGATTTTTTCAGAAGCCATGATAATATACCTCCATGTAAATTTTCTTTTTGGTTTGCTTTCGGATTACGCGAAAAGCTTACGCGGATTCTTTCTGCTCTGCAATTTTGTTAAGAGCAACAGCCATACCGCGGATGTTGCCGGTGAGCACGCTAAGCAGCTGTGCAACCAGCTGATCTTTCGACGGAAGTTTACCAACCTCGGTAACTTTTGCAGCGTCGAGAACGTCGCCGTCCATGAAACCGCCTTTGATCGTGAAGCAGTTTTTGAGAGAGTCTGCGAATTTGGTTGCAACTTTAGCAGCAGCAATCGGATCGGACTCGCTCAGAGCGAGAGCGGTGGTACCTTCAAGAGCCGGAATCATGCCCTCGAGGCCAGCCTCTTTAGCAGCAAAGCGGAGCATGGTGTTTTTGATAACCGTGTACTCTACGCCTGCTTCTCTGAATTCCTTACGGAGTTTGGTATCGTCTGCAACGGTAATACCTTTGTAGTCAACCAGAACGCCAGCGGTGGAATTCTTCAGTTTTGCTGCCAGTTCAGCAACATACTGTTCTTTCTGTTTGAGTAACTCTGCACTCGGCAATGGATTCACCTCATTTCAAATGGATAATATGAAGTGCTGTATTCCAAAAAGAAAGCCCTTTCTTCGAAAGATCGAGGAAAGGGCATCGTGACACAATTAGCACAGGCGGATTTCGCCCGTTTTTATCGTGATGCATTCCCTCGGCAGGCGGTTTCCCATTACGCTTTTTCAAGCACCTGCTGTCTTAAAGAATAACAGCATTTGATATTGTACAGGATCTTTGCCGTTTTGTCAAGCAAAAATTTTATACACCGTATTTCGCAGTGGAAACTTTGATGCCCGGGCCCATGGTGGTGGTCAGAACGCAGGATTTCAGGTACTGGCCTTTTGCTGCAGCCGGTTTTGCTTTAACGATTGCACCCATCAGGGTCTCAAAGTTTTCGCTCAGTTTCTCAGAACCGAAGGAAACTTTGCCGATCGGGCAGTGGATGATGTTGGTTTTGTCGAGACGGTACTCGATTTTACCAGCTTTTGCTTCGGTAACAGCTTTTGCTACGTCCGGAGTAACGGTGCCGGCTTTCGGCGACGGCATAAGACCGCGCGGGCCGAGGATTTTACCGAGACGACCGACCATGCCCATCATGTTCGGGGTTGCGATAACAACGTCAAACTCCATCCAGCCTTCAGCCTGGATTTTCTGAACGTACTCGTCGCTGCCTGCGAACTCAGCACCAGCTGCGAGAGCTGCTGCAACGTCGTCGCCTTTGCAGAGTGCGAGAACGCGAACACTTTTACCGGTGCCGTTCGGAAGAACGACAGCGCCGCGGACCTGCTGGTCAGCGTGACGGGAGTCAACGCCAAGACGGACGTGGAGCTCTACCGTTTCATCAAATTTAGCTTTTGCAGTGGAAATAGCGAGGTCGAGAGCTTCTACAGTCTCATAAACTTTAGCGCGGTCAACCAGCTTTGCACTTTCGTTATATTTTTTACCGTGTTTCATTTACAAATTTCCTCCCTTAACGTGGTATATAGCGGAATTTTCCTCCCACCAGGGGTCACTCAATCGACGACTTCGACACCCATGGAACGAGCAGTACCTGCTACCATGCTCATAGCAGATTCAATGTTAGCTGCGTTCAGGTCCGGCATCTTCTGCTCAGCGATCTGTCTGACCTGCTCTTTGGTAATTTTTGCGACCTTCGTCTTGTTCGGAACGCCCGAACCGCTGTCGATGCCGCAAGCTTTTTTGATCAGAACTGCTGCCGGCGGAGTTTTGGTGACAAAGGTGAACGAACGGTCTGCATATACGGTAATAACAACCGGGATCAGAAGACCGATGTCGTTTTTGGTGCGTTCGTTGAAGTCTTTCGTGAACGCCATGATGTTGACGCCGTGCTGACCAAGAGCCGGGCCTACCGGCGGTGCCGGAGTTGCCTTGCCAGCCGGAATCTGCAATTTAATGTAACCTGTTACTTTCTGAGCCATTATTTGCACCTCCAAAATTTGTGGTAGATGGCGGAAGCCTTTGGCCTCCTCCCACTCTGGCGGCTTAATCTTTATCAGAATAAGACGCTTGCACAACGCTCAATTGTGCGTGCAGCATAAATACTGCGGTTTTCTCAAACGGCTGCAACCTGATTCAGTTCAAGTTCAACCTCATTGTCGCGACCGAACATGGAAACGGTGATGCGAACGATATTCGCATCCGGCTCGACCGCATTGACTACGCCGGTAAAGCCCTCAAGCGGACCGGATACAACGCGGACCGTATCGCCCGGCGCATAGTTTACCTCGACGTGAACCGTCTCAACACCCAGAGCCTCAACTTCCTTATCGGTAAGCGGGATCGGTTTTGCGCCGGAACCGACAAAGCCGGTTACGCCGCGAATGTTGCGGATAACGTACCACGAATCGTTGGTAAGAACCATTTTTACCAGAACATAGCCCGGGAAGATCTTTCGCTCCACTTCGCGCTCTTTGCCGTCGTCACGCATTTCAAGCACCTTTTCGGTCGGGACGCGGACTTCTTCGATCATATCACGAAGATTCTGGTTTTCAACAGCCGTCTCGATATTGTTAGCCACTTTATTCTCGTATCCGGAATATGTGTGGATAACATACCAACGTGCGATTTCAGACATGAAATCAGTCCTTCCGAAATGGGATTAATAGATCAGGCTGAACACAGTGATGAACAGCCAGTCGAGCGCGAAAATCAGAGCAGCAACAACTGCCATGCAGCCAATAGCAACAAGCGTGTTGTTGAGAACCTGTTTTTTGCTCGGCCAAACGATCTTCTTGAATTCGCCCTTAAGATCCTTAAAATAACGTACCAGCTTGGAGAACAGGCCCGGTTTCTTTTCCTTTTTAACAGCCTTTTTCTCCTGCTTCTTTTCGATGGCGTTCTCGTTTTTCATTGATACATCCACCTTCCGTTACTTCGTCTCTTTGTGAGCCGTGTGTTTCCTGCAGAAACGGCAGTATTTCGTCATTTCCAGTCTGTCAGGATCGTTTTTCTTGTTTTTGACCGTGTCGTAATTACGCTGTTTGCACTCAGTGCAAGCTAAGGTAATTTTAACTCTCATATCGGCACCTCCTAATACTTCGGAATAAATTTTGCCTCCCTCAAATCAGGGCGCGCCCAAAAACGGGCACAAAAAAATAAGCCCTCTTTGAGGTATAGCCATTGTAACATAATCCCGCCCTCTTGTCAACAGCTTTTTTATGCCGAAAAACGCCTTTTTTTACGGGCTTTCCGGCACTTTTTTCAGATCTTTTTTCTTGATAAAACCCGCGCAGGGTGTAAAGGTATTTGCTTATGCAGGGGTTGTACAAAAATTAAAGCAAAGAGCCGTTTTCTCTTGACTTATTGACCAAAATCCGCTACAATATTTAAATGTAATAACCCGGCATTTTTTAAATGCTCTGAAAACAGTTTTTGATCGTTTTTATTTTAACTTTCAGAAAAACCGTAAATTTCTTATTACTGAATCAAAATTTTTTAAAAAAGGAGGTATGCGGATCAAAATGGACTGGATGATGACGATTCTTTTTTGCGTCATCTCGTTTATTGCGTCGGGTGTCATTTTCGGATTGATCGCTTATAAGCTGGCTTATAAAAAAGGCCATGCGCAGGGCGAAGAAGATAGAAAAACCTTTGCAGAGGCTAAAATCGGCAGTGCGGAAGCACAGGCTAAGAAAATCGTTAGCGACGCAGTGCGAGCAGCGGATGCAAAGAAAAAAGAAACCATTATTGAAGCAAAAGATGAGATCCACAAGCTGAGAACAGATGCGGATCGAGAGATCAAAGAGCGTCGTGCAGAGGTATCCCGTCAGGAAAGACGCCTTCAGCAGAAGGAAGAATCCCTGGACAAGAAGATGGATAACCTGGACGCGAAGGATGAGCTTTTACAGAAAAAACTGCGTGCAGCGGACGAAAAACTGCAGGAAGCTGAACGCATTCGCAACAGTCAGATCGAGAATCTGGAACGTATTTCCGGACTCACCGCAGAACAGGCAAAAGAACAGTTACTGAACAGCCTTCAGGATGAACTCACCCATGAGAAGGCACTTCGTATCGCAAACCATGAGCAGCAGCTCAAAGAGGAATGCGAGGCAAAAGCACGCGAGTATATCTCGCTGGCAATCAGCCGCTGTGCTGCTGATCAGGTATCGGAGGCAACCGTTTCGGTTGTTACCCTGCCGAACGACGAAATGAAAGGCCGAATCATCGGACGTGAAGGCCGCAACATTCGTACGATCGAGACGCTGACCGGCGTCGACCTGATCATCGACGATACACCGGAGGCTATCACGCTCTCCTGCTTTGATCCGGTTCGCCGCGAGATCGCGAAGATCGCGCTGGAGCGCCTGATCCAGGACGGCCGAATCCATCCGACCCGTATCGAAGAGACTGTTGAAAAAGCCAAACGTGAAGTTGACCAGCGCATCAAAGCCGAAGGCGAACGCGCCGTTATGGAGACCAACGTACACGGTATCCATCCGGAGATCGTTAAACTCCTCGGCCGTCTGCGTTACCGCACGAGCTATGGTCAGAACGTACTCAATCACTCGATCGAAGTTTCCTTCCTCGCCGGCATTATGGCAAGCGAACTCGGCATCGACCCGAACCTTGCACGCCGCGCAGGTCTTCTGCACGATATCGGCAAAGCACTCAACCACGAGATCGAAGGCTCGCACGTTGAAATCGGCGTAGAAGTCTGCCGCAAGTTTAAAGAAAACGGCGCTGTTATCCACGCTATCCAGGCGCACCACGGCGACGTTGAGATCAAATCGGTTCTGGACGCACTCGTTCAGGCAGCCGATGCCATCTCCGCAGCACGCCCGGCAGCAAGACGCGAGAATATCGAAAACTATATCAAACGTCTGCAGAAACTCGAAGAGATTGCTTGTTCCTACGAAGGTGTCGAGAAATCGTTCGCGATCCAGGCTGGCCGTGAGATCCGTATCATGGTCAAACCGGAGGATATCAAGGACGAGAAGATGATCATCGTAGCACGCGAGATCGCACAGCGCATCGAAAACGAGCTCGAATATCCGGGTCAGATCAAGATTCACCTGATCCGCGAGAGCCGCGCAGTTGAATACGCAAAATAAACGAAGATGAAAAATCACCGTACCCGGTCGGGTACGGTGATTTTGTTTTGTGCTTATCTTACGCGAACAGCGTTTTTGCGGCGCCGTATACGTTCGTTGCGCTGACGACGAAGTTGTCGAGCTTCTTATAGTCGCCGTTGACGCATTCAAACGTGCCGACATTTGCAAAGTACGTGACAGCCTCAAACAGAACTTTCTTTGCAAGCGCTTCATCAATCGGGCGGACAGCATCCATATACCAGCCGGTTGCCGTTGCCCAGTATGCGCCGTTCTGATATTCACCCTGCGGTACTTCAAGCAGCAGCTTATCCCAGAATTCGCCCGGAAGCGTGTGACGCAGCTGTCCGCTTTCGAGAATGCCATCAGCATATTTGACGAGACCTTCACGGGTGGAAGCCTCTGCTTTTTCGCTCAGCGGGAAACCGACGGACAGCGCATACGCGCAGCCCCAGATATCAATCTGATGGCAATCTTCGGTTGCCGCAAAGAACATACCGGTTTTTTCGTCGTAGAAAATCTCTTCCAGGGCCTCTTCGATATTCTTTACCGTATGCTCCATCTCCGCGCAGATCATCGGTGCGACAGCGTAACGGTGCAGGCGCTCCGCCACCATACGGCACGCGCGCCACAGCAAAACGGATTCGATCATCAGCGAACCGGTTTTGCAGATACAGTCAGTGAAGCCGTACGGCGAATGCGGTTTCTCCGGCGTGTTATATACGAGGCCTTTTGCGTCCAGCGGAATAACCGCAAGACCTTTCCAGAGTGCTGCGAGATGCTCGTTGAGGAAAGCGACAGCTTCCTTGTTCGTCATGCGGTCGAGCAAAAGCGCGAACGAGATCGCAAGGAACGGTGCATTATCGAGGTTTGCCTCGCCGCACGGCAGCCACGGATTACCCGCTGCATAGACGGCGGTACCGTCGATATTGACGCGGTCCGGGAACCAGCCGTCTTCTTCACGCGGATGTGTCAGCAGATATTCCACACCCTCTTTCAGACGTTCGGTTGTGATGAGATCACCGGCGTACTCCGCCATATATGCAAAATCGCGTGCCCAAAGCGCATCATAGTTGCCCATGCCGTCCGGCGTTAAAATCGAAATACCGGAAGTGGTAAGACGGGTGCAGCCTTCCAGCTGCTTTTTTGCGTGCTCGCGCAGATACGCAAGCAGTTCTTCTTTCGGCATTTCCTCAAAATGCTGCATCGGAATCATAGTAAACTCTCCTTTAAAGGGTGTTTTTCTTTTTCTCTATGGTACCACGGCGCACGGCTCCTTGTCAATCGGATACACGGATGCAAAAAGGACTCTGCCTAGCGGCAGAGTCCTTTTCCTTCTTTATTCTTCGACTACGGTTTCTTCCGTTTCAGCAGCCGGAGCTTCGGCAGTTTCAGCCGGAGACGCTTCTTCTGCTTTTACTTCGAGCTCGCCTTTCATCAGCTTCTCGAACAGTTCGCCGTTGATCTTCTCGTTTTCGATCAGATATTCGGCAACCGCGTCGAGCTGATCGCGATGCTCGTTGAGCAGTGCTTTCGCTTTATCAAACGCATTGTCGATGAGTTCGTGTACTTCGGTATCGATCAGACGGGCAATATCCTCCGAATAGTCACGCTGCTGGCCAAGATCGCGGCCAAGGAAAACTTCGCTCTCGCTCTGACCGTATACGATCGGACCGAGCTTTTCGCTGAAGCCGTAACGGGTGACCATTTCACGTGCGGTTTTGGTTGCACGCTGAATGTCGTTGGATGCGCCGGTGCAGATATCGTCGAGCGCAACAGCCTCTGCGGCACGTCCGCCAAGCAGAACGATCAGATCCTCCTGCATATGACGGCGGGACAGATGCATACGGTCCTCGGTCGGCAGATGCATGGTATAGCCGGCAGCCATACCGCGCGGAATGATCGAAACTTCATGAACTTTATCCTGCGTCTCACAGTAGTAGGTAACAACTGCATGACCCGCTTCGTGATATGCGGTGATTTTCTTGTCGTGGTCGCTGATCTTGTGAGAACGTTTCTCCGGACCGGCAACAACTTTAATCGTAGCAGCCTCGATATCTTCTTCGATGATCGCCTTGCGCTTGTGTTTTGCGGCAAGAAGCGCTGCTTCGTTCAAAAGGTTTTCGAGATCAGCACCGGTGAAGCCTGCGGTGGTACGTGCGATCTTGTTCAGATCAACATCAAAGCCGAGCGGCTTGTTGCGTGCATGAACCTTAAGAATCGCCTCGCGGCCTTTGACATCCGGATAGCCGACAACAACCTGACGGTCGAAACGGCCCGGACGCAGGAGCGCCGGATCGAGAACATCGCGGCGGTTGGTTGCCGCAATGATGATAACGCCTTCGTTTTCGCCGAAGCCGTCCATTTCAACGAGAAGCTGGTTCAAGGTCTGCTCGCGCTCGTCGTGACCGCCGCCGAGACCTGCTCCGCGCTGACGGCCAACCGCGTCGATCTCGTCGATGAACACGATTGCCGGTGCATTCTTTTTCGCCGTTGCGAAAAGATCACGGACACGCGATGCGCCGACACCGACGAACATCTCAACAAAGTCCGAACCGGAAATCGAGTAAAACGGCACGCCGGCTTCGCCTGCTACTGCGCGGGCAAGCAGCGTTTTACCGGTACCCGGAGGGCCAACGAGCAAAACACCTTTCGGAATGCGTGCACCGAGGCTGTTGAAGCGTTCCGGACGTTTTAAGAATTCAACGATCTCGGCAAGCTCTTCTTTTTCCTCGTCCGCACCCGCAACTTCAGCAAAAGTGGTCTTTTTGCCGGATTTGAGTGTGCGTGCATTGGCTTTGCTGAATTTATCGATCTTTCCGCCGCCGCCCTGGCGTGTCATCATCACGAAAAAGAGGATGACCATACCGAGCGAAAGTACGATGGAAATCGTCGGGATAATCCAGCTGTTATCAGCAGCCGGAATGAAATCATATTTCATCTCCGAGCCTTTGTGTTCAACGTTGTATTCGTCAATATACGGCTGAATATCATCGATAAACTTCGACAGATATGCAACCTGTGTATAGACGTACTTGTTGCCGTCCTTGTCCACCGCCGATGCTTTGATATCCTCTGCGGCCGAGGACTTCATATTGATTTTCAGTTCCAACTCGCCGGTACCGAGATCGAGCGAATACGACTCGACCGCGCCGTCGCGGAACATATAGACGACGTCCGAATACGCATACGTGATGCCCGCCGGTTTCAGCATCGACGACATCATATAGACGCCGGCGATCAAAACCGCAATCACCGCGAGGTAGACGAACAATGTCTTTTTCTTACCCTGCAAAAAAGATCACTCCTTGGTTTATATACGAACGCGCCGCTTTTACAGCACGTTCTAACCGGATTTCCGGTTATTATTCGTAAATTTCCGGTTTCAGCACGCCGATATACGGAAGGTTGCGGTATTTTTCCGCATAGTCGAGGCCATAACCGACAATGAACTCGTCCGGAACTTCAAAGCCGGAATAGTCCGCAAAGATATCTGCCTTACGGCGCGACGGTTTGTCAAACAGCGTGCAGATATGGATCGAAGACGGATTGCGGTGCATCAAAAGCTCTTTGAGATAGCTCAGCGTAACGCCCGAGTCCAGGATATCTTCGACAAGAAGGATATCCTTGCCGGAAAGATCGTTATCAAGGTCTTTGATAATGCGGACAACACCGCTGGTTTTCGCACCGCTGCCGTAGCTGGAAACACACATGAAGTCAATCTCAGCCGGAACGGATACTGCGCGCATCAGGTCCGCCATAAAGACAACCGAGCCTTTCAGAACGCTGACGAGTACGAGGTTTTTACCTTCGTAATCCTTGCTGATCTGCGCGCCAAGTTCCTGTACTTTTGCTGCAAGCTCTTCTTCCGAATAGAGTACTCTTAAAATATCGTTTTTCATTTTACCTCTCCCGTTTCGTCTTGATCTGTCTGCCCGCGAAAAAGGCTTTCCTCAGCGGGCATTATAAGAAGGACACGTTTCGTCTGTTCTGTGATCGCGTTTTCGCGGCTTACGCCAAAACCCCACACGGCGATCACACGTTCGCTGTCCTCAAAAACCAATACTTTCGATTTTTCGCAGACGGTCAGACCCGCCTCGGAAAACCATTTTTTCAGCGGCTTTGTGCCGCTTCGATGCGAAAAGGCGATTTTATCGCCGTCCAGTTTCTGGCGGACGATAATCCTGCCCTTTATTGTATCATAGTCAAACGCCGGATATAATAACTTTTTATAAACTTTTTCAAAAGGCGCATACACATTTGCATCCACAACTTCCGCTTTCAGCCGGACACCGCCCGCTTCCGTTATGCCACCGGGCAGCAGCACTTCACAAAAAGGCGGAAGCGGCATTTCCCGTTCAACAAACAGC
>JBGUUS010000092.1:0-2959 GCA_045133675.1 Oscillospiraceae bacterium
GTCGGCACGTTGATCGCACGCATTTTTGAGTTCGGTGTTATCTGCGGCTATCTCTTTATCCGGGATAAGGAGATCGGCTACCGCATCCAGGAGCTTTTCAAGCCGGTCGGCGGTCTCTGGAAAGAATATATCCGCATCAGTATCCCGGTTTTGGTCAGTGACGGCATTCTGGCGCTGGGCAATAACTCCGTTGCGATGGTTATCGGCAGATTGGGCGAGAGCTTCGTTGCGGCAAACGCCGTAACGGCGGTTACCCAGCAGCTGAGCTCCACGATGATCCAGGGCTTTTCACAGGCGGGTGCCATCGTCACCGGTTATACGCTCGGTGAAGGAACCGCGAAAAAGCACACAAACAGGGTTATGCCTTTCTCGGTCTCGGCTTTGTGTTCGGCACGATCGCCGCAGCCATCCTGCTTTTGATCAGCGAACCGATGATCATGGCGTACAACCTCTCCGCCGAAACACAGAGCATCGCCCGCGAGCTGATGTGGTCGATTGCGATCATTCTCGTGTTCCAGGCAACGAACAGCATTATGACAAAAGGTGTTCTCCGCGGCGGCGGAGATACGAAGATGCTGATGCTCGCCGACAATATCTTCCTTTGGGTGGCGTCGGTTCCGCTCGGCATTCTCGCCGGTCTCGTTTTGCACTTCCCGGCATTCTGGATCTATTTTGCACTTAAAATCGATCAGGTGCTGAAGGCGGTATGGTGCGTTATCCGTTTAAGAAGCGGCAAATGGATCAAAAAGATCCGCAGCGACAAAGAACTCGCCGCAGAAAAGAAAGCATAATAAAAATGGCATCCGTACGGATGCCATTTTTCGTTGGTTTTGATTTTATTTGCGGATCGCTTTTTTGAGAACCGGAATGATGAGCAGAGCAACCGCGCCGCCGAGCAGTGCGGTGAACAGCTGCGGCCAGGTGAACATTGCCGGGAGCATATCGAGCATCGGCGGAGCCAATACGACGATATCGCCGATTTTCTGACCGAGAAGCAGGCCTTTTGCCAGACCGCAGATCACTTCGACAACGAGGAAGTACAGTACACCGAATTTAACGGCGGCCGCGGTGATGAGAGCGGCCGGCTGTCTCCAGAACGGTTTGCCTTTTCCTGCGATAAAGTACAGCAAAACGACGTAGCAGACGTTGGCGATCATGATCGGCAGAACGGTTACGAAGTTCGGTGCGATACCGAAGAGAAATGCGAAAATCGGGCTGATGACCGAAACGGTGATGCCGCTGCTCAATCCGATGAGCAGAACGGTGATTGCCAGCACGGCATTTACGCAGGAACCGGTTACAATCTGACCGAGCGGTTTGGTGATTGCCTGCAGTGCGATCAGCATCGCCAGCATAACGGCGGTGTGGGTGATCCATAATACTTTTTTACGCATAATGACTCCTCCTTGATTATAAGTCTTTTAATTTGATTCCGTCGATTGTTTTCCAATCAGCATTACCACTGGACGGTTTCCCTAAAACGATAGCAGAAGCGGTTGAGGGGGAAGGAAATTCATAGTCGACCGTAAAGACACCGTTTGCGATCTGGCCGTTTTGTTCCAGTGCATTTCGCAGCCGCAGCTGTCCTTTCGCGTGTGTCTCCATAGATGGGACGGTGTAATCGGAAATGCGTGAACCGCTTAAAACGGTGAAGCCTCCGCTGCTGACGTAACCCTTGGCGTTCGCGTTCGATTTTGGACTTTTGCAATACAAATATGTAGTGGTTTCCGTCGCCTGTGGGACTGGAACGAGAATGTTATAACCGAGCGCCGACATCAAAAGCTGCGTGTTTTCGATGAACTCCTCCATACTGGCAATTTGCGATTCTTTTAAGACGGTATTCTTAAACGTAGCTTTCGTCAGGATGTGGCAGCGCCCGCATTGCTTTGCAATTTCAAAGAAGCGATTTTCCAGATAACGAATTAAAGCTTTATTTAAATCGCGTCCAATAAAGGCGACGGCAGTATTCCAATAATAGGTCTCTTTTCCGCTTTTGTAGTCAGCCATATGCTTTTTTAGACGTTCCAGAATGATTTCTGCTTCACCGATATAGACAGAGTCTGTACCGTCATCATTTTGGCAAAGAAGAAAGTAAATACCGATTCCGGATAAGTCATCACGCTTACAGTCGAGGACTTCGGTACGCGGAATTTTAATAGCCTTTCCGTTCCAGTTGGAAAGTTCTGCAGTGACAAGACTGTTTGCGGTACCGTTGGCAAGAAATAATTCGATCGTTTTTCCGTATGACATTTCTCAAAACTCCAGCTCCAGCATGACCGGGTAGTGGTCGGAGAGATAGACACCCTGGAAGCATTCGGTCCAGAGGCTTGCTTTATATTCCGTATCGGCAAGGCGCTTGTCGACATAGATATAGTCGATCTTGCTGTTCGGGATACGGCGGCCGAAATCGTGGAAGGTCGGACCTGCCGGTGCGGAGAGATCGGTGAGCGGAATTTCTTTGAATTCCTCGCAGAAGCGGATCGTCTCGCTGCCCGGATACGCGTTGAAATCACCGAGGATGAAGATCGGTGCGCTGAAACGCTTCTGATCTTCCTTAATACGGTCGAGCACCTGCTGAATACCGAGGATGCGCGCCTGATCGCCTTCGTGGTCGAGGTGGTTGTTGTAGACCCAGAACAGTTTTTTATCGGAACTGCGTTTGAACAGAACGGTCTGACAGATGCGCGGGCAGAGACTCTGCTCTTCATAGCGCGAGCCCGGAACGTTCGGCGTCGGTGAAAGCCAGAAGAAATCGACGATCAGTGCTTCCAGTACACCCGGAAGAAATGCAACCGCAAGACCTTCACCGCCGAGGTCGGCATCACGCTGATTCAGAAGAATGGTATACTGCGGCAGGGCTTTGCGGAGAAATCCGATATTTTTCTCGGATGCTTCCTGAAAACAGATCAGCTCCGGCATTTCGGCGTTGATCTTCTGCACGATATTGCCGGCACGGTTT
>JBGUUS010000093.1:0-17407 GCA_045133675.1 Oscillospiraceae bacterium
TTCCGGCGGCTGCGCGGTATGCGTTCGCATGAAAACGGCATCGTTTTGCCGAAAATATGCGTGAGAAACCGCCGTGCCGTCGTTCCACGCCGGGTCAGCGTGATACCACGTTCCGTCTTCTTCCCGGAATATGACCCAGGCGTGCCCGATATCTTCCGTTTTTCCGAACACCGCCTGCGCTTCGATTCCGTTATACTGCAAAAGATACTGATAGGCGCGGGCATATCCTTCACAGTCCGCATGTCCGGCAAGCAGCGCATCCGCAAGCGGAAAACTGTGCTTTTTATCGTAAGTGAGAGCGGCGAGCAGACGGTCGTGCAGCAAAAGCGCGCGATCCGCGACCGGAAGCTGCGGAGAAATTCCTTTGCTCAGTTCCTGGGCACGCTCATTAAAACGATCCCGATACAAAGTGGCATCCTCCTGTGCTATTGTATATTCCGGAAACAGCACGGCTTTGCCGCTGATTTCCGTGTAGCGGTAGGAAGAAGAGACCCAAAATAGATCGGCGCGTTCTGTCAAAAGGGAAGCAAACGCCGCCTTCGCTGTATCAATATCGCAATCGAGCACGATCTGTGCCGAAAATGCAGAAATACCGTCGGACAGCTTCTCAGATGCCGACGGTATTTGAACTTCCTTTTGTTTTGCACATCCTGTCAGAATCAGCGCCAATAACAGCGCGGACAGGAATTTTCTCATCTGCGTGCGCTATGAATGCCGCGGATGTCGATAAATTTCGCAAGACCGCTTTCATCACGGACGAATTCGAGCTCGCCTTTCATCAGCGGGAGCAGATATTTGCAGATTTCTTTCTGCACCTTCTCGTCTTCAAGATCATACCACTCCGGCGGAACGTCTTTTGCGAGGTTTGCAATATTGACAACATCGGTCGTGCCGATCTCAATCGTATACGGCTCGTCACTGACACGGTTGAAGGTCATCGTAATGCCGCTCATGCCTTCTTCCGCCGCTTTAACAGCAGCCTCACCGATCTGTACCGCTTCATCGAGGTCGGTTTTCGAAGCGAGGTGGGAAGAGCAGCGCTGCAGAACGTTCAGTTCGATCGAACGGACCTTGCAGCCGATCTTTTCGGAAACAACCATCTCCAGATATTTGCCGACACCGCTTAAATATGTGTGACCGAAGGTATCAACAACACCGGATTTCGTCTCCATACCGACGTAATCACCGCTTGCAGTACGGATACCTTCGCTGACTGCGCAGATAACGGTTTGCTCGGTTTTCAGAATTTCGCGGATTTTATCGAGGAACGCCTCTTCATCAAACGGAACTTCCGGGATTGCCGTGATCTGCGGATAAACACCGCCCATAAAGTGGGTCAGACCGCCGGCAAGTGTCAGCCAGCCGGAGTTGCGGCCCATGATCTCAACGATAACAACGTTTTTAACCGGATAGATCTCACTGTCGCGGATGATCTCGTGCATCGTGTGATACAGATATTTCGCACTGCTGCCAAAGCCCGGCGTGTGGTCGGTTACCGGCAGGTCGTTATCGATCGTTTTCGGAACACCGATGATCTGCACGTCGCTGCCTTTTTCACGCAGATAGCGGTCAAGCTGCAAAACGGTATCCATCGAATCGTTACCGCCAATATAGAAGAAGGTGCCGATATTATATTCGTTAAGGAATGCCTCAATTGCCGGCCAATCCGCCGAGGTCAGCTTTTTGCGGCACGAACCAAGCGCCATTGCCGGCGTCTGGATCAGAATACGCAGGCTTTCTTCGTCGCTGAACTGCGCCAGATCGACAACCTGACGGTCCAATACGCCTGCAATGCCGTGCAGTGCACCGTATACTTTATCGAATTTTTCGCTTTTAACTGCGGCACGGATAACACCTGCCATAGATGCGTTAATTGCGACACTCGGGCCGCCGGACAAGCCGATCAATACGTTTTTCTTCATTTTTTCTTCTCCGTTTCTTGGTCGGTTAATATTTATGTGGTGGATGCGTTTTCGCACACAAACTTACGGTCTCGGATGGCCGCCCAAACCGCTGTACATAAGTTCAACGAGAACGAGCAGATAGAGGACAGCGGCAACACGGAACGCGATCGTCCAGTATTCGTCGAATACACGAAGCGGCTTGTTTTTCTTTCTGAGATACCACTGATAAACGCGGTTGTACGGAAATACAAACAAGAGCAGACACGGAATATACCACGGAAGCTGGATCATCCAGTAGTACAGGGATCCATATGTATCATAGCATAAGTATGCAAAGAAGAACAAAAAGCTGAGATACACCGTCAAAAAGATGACCAGCGCAACAACATTGCGTGTTTTTGCGTGCCGTGCCGCTTTTTCGACCATATTTTTCGCAAAATCGTGATCTTCTTCAATCTTTACCGCGCCGATATATTCCTGACAGTTTGCACACAGCACGTTTTCGTTTTTATTCACCGTGCCGCATTTCGGGCATATCCGCATCTTCATATCCTCCTTTATTTGACACTTATATATTATAAGTATACAGCGGTTTTTACACAGTTGCAAGTGCTGTTGCTTTCTATCGTTCTTTTTTTAAAAAATAATGTGCCAGTTCGGCAAAACCGCTTTACAATCAAGCGTATTTTGTGCTATCCTTACGGTAGGTATATTGGGTAGTTTTGTTTTTCTGCCCAAGCAAAAACAGCGGCTGCTGTTATTCTTTTTGTACCAAAACAAAGGAGGATTTCATCATGAAATACGGCGTACAAATGTATGCAATCCGCACGCTCTGCAGCAAAGATCTCGAGGCAGGCATCAAGGCTGCTGCTGAAATCGGCTATAACGGTCTCGAATTCGCAGGCTTTTTCAACCACAGCGCTGAAGAAGTTGCAGGCTGGCTCAAAAAATACGGCGTTGAGGCTATGGGCGCTCACGTTGCAATCGAAGCAATCGTTGATGCAGACAACACCATCGCTTTCCACAAAGCAATCGGCAACAAACGCATCATCTGCCCGTGGGCTGACCTGAAAACGGAAGCTGACGTTGACAAACTCGTTGAGCAGATGAACTCCGTTAAAGCAAAATACGAAGAAGCAGGCATGGAGCTTTACTACCACAACCATGCACACGAATTCGTAAAAGACGGCGACAAATATCTCATCGATCTTCTTGCTGAGAAAATGCCGGACCTCAAACTCGAGTTCGACGCATACTGGGTGTACCGCGGCGGCGAATGCCCGCTGGCATACCTCAAAAAATACGAAGGCCGCACCGGCATCTTCCACTTCAAAGACGGCACCATGGAAGACGGCACGCTCGCAGGCGAAGGCAACGTTGATCTGAAAGCTGTTTGCGATTACGCAAAAGCAAACAACTTTGATTGGGCAGTTGTAGAGAGTGAAGCAACCGACGACCTCGACGAACAGGTTGCAGCAATCCGCGCTGACCTCGCTTATCTCAAATCCATCGCTGACTGATTTATTCGCATAACACAATATCCACAGAAAGGACCTTTTTCTTATGAGACTTGGTGTATTTACAAACCTCATGGGCAGCCAGACGCTTGAAGAGGCAATTGTATACTTTAAATCCAAAGGCATCGAAGCTGTTGAGCTCGGCTGCGGCGGTTTCCCGGGCAAAGCACACGCAAACCCGAAAGAACTCCTCGCTGACGACGCAAAATGTGAAGCACTCAAAAAGCTCGTTGCCGATAACGATATGATCATCTCCGCTCTGTCCGTTCACGGCAACCCGCTGCATCCGGATAAAGAGATTGCAAAACAGTTTGCCGACGATATGATCGACGCAATTCTGCTTGCAGAAAAACTCGGTGTTGAAGTGATCAACTGCTTCTCCGGCTGCCCGGGCGACAGCGAAGGCTCCAAACATCCGAACTGGGTTGTCTGCCCGTGGCCGGATGATTTCCTGAAGATTCTCAAATGGCAGTGGGAAGAAAAACTCATCCCGTACTGGAAAGAGACCGTTGCGTTCGCAAAAGAACATAACGTACATAAATTTGCACTCGAGATGCACCCGGGCTTCTGCGTTTACAATCCGGAATCCGCTCTCAAACTGCGTGAAGCAGTTGGTCCGGAGATCGGCGTAAACTTTGACCCGTCCCACCTCATCTGGCAGGGCGTTGATCCGGCATACGCAATCCGCGTTCTCGGCAAAGCCGGCGCGATCTTCCACTTCCACGCAAAAGACACGAAGATCGACAAATACAACACCATGCTCAATGGCGTTCTCGACACCAAACCGTACTCCGATGAGATCAACCGCAGCTGGATCTTCCGTTCCTGCGGCTACGGCAACGACTACGCTTACTGGAAAGACATGGTTTCCAACCTCGTTATGGTTGGCTATGACCACGTTCTTTCCATCGAGCACGAGGATTCTCTCATGACCGTTGACGAAGGCCTCACCAAAGCAGCAAACTTCCTGACCGAAGTTCTCACCCACGAGAAACTCACCGAGATGTGGTGGGCATAAGAAAGGTTTTCCTATGAGCAAAAAACACAGACTTGTCATCGTCGGTTTCGGCGGTATGGGCAACTGGCACCGCGAACTGATTGAATCCGGTATCGAGGGCCTTGAAGTTGCCGGTATGTTCGATATCAAAGAGGAGCGCCAGCAGGCTGCGCGCGATCTCGGCTATAAGGCATACGATAGCCTTGAAGATGTTCTCGCAGATGAGACTGTCGATATGATCCTGATTGCAACGCCGAACGACTGCCACAAACCGATCGCAATCAAAGCGCTCGACGCAGGCAAAAACGTCGTCAGCGAAAAACCGGTTACACTCTGCTGTGCCGATCTGCAGGAGATGTTTGACGCTTCCTACCGCAACAACAAATTCTTCTGCGTTCACCAGAACCGTCGCTGGGACGAGGACTACCTCACCGTTAAAAAACTCTACGACGAGAAAACACTCGGCGATGTATTCCACGTGGAATCCCGTGTACACGGTTCCCGCGGTATTCCGGGCGACTGGCGCGGCATCAAAAAACACGGCGGCGGCATGCTCTATGACTGGGGTATCCACATCATCGACCAGATGCTCCTGATGATTCCGGAGAAAATCAAAACCGTTTACTGCATGATGGATCACGTCACCAACTACGAAGTTGACGACGGCTTCAAAATGTATCTCACCTTTGAAAGCGGCAAAACCGCGCTGCTCGAGGTTGGCACCAGCAACTTCATCGAACTGCCGCGCTGGTACGTTCAGGGCGAAAACGGCTCCGCAACGCTCCAGAGCTTCAACGGCAACGGCAAAATGGTTCTCATCAAAGACTGGGACAAAAACGACGCCGTTCCGGTTAAAACGGCTGCAGGTCTCACCAAAACGATGGCACCGCGCACCGATGAAACCATCACCACCGAAGTTCTCACGCCGGTTTCCTCCGACATCAAAGATTTCTACCGCAATGTTATGGCAACCATCGACGGCGAGGCAGAACAGATCGTTCGCCACGACCAGATGATGCGCGTTATGAAAGTAATCGAAGCAGGCTTCCGTTCTGCTGCCGAAAACGCTGTCATTCCGTTCGAAGTATAATCCACAGCATTTACAGCACACACCTTTTCGGGTGTGTGCTGTTTTTTGCGCACTTTTTTAAAAATGCTTCGCTTTTGTTTGACAAACTTCGTTTTTCCGCGTATGATTAGATTATCAAACAAAAGGGGTTTGAAGATATGAAACGCAAAATCATCGCGATGCTTTTGGCGATCTGCTGTATGTCTCCGCTTCTCGCCGGATGCTCCCAGCTTGGATCACTTCTCAGTTTATTTCCGGATTCACCCGGTCAAAATGCTGCAGCGAGCGAAGCCGTAACTGCGCGGGTTGCCGCAGAAAACGCACCGCTTTTTGAAGGTGTCGCCGTTGTCGGCGAAGCCCTTACGCTTTTATCCGAAGGCACCGAATTTATCCCGGACGGTATTGCAATCTTCGGCGATACGATCTGGGTTTCCGGCGCCGCTCCGGGCTATACCGGCTGGATCGAACTCGAATATCTCCATTTCGATTATACCGACCGTGCAGGTATGCTTCCGGTATATACACCCGAAGGCGGTGTGCAGGTTTATTTATACCCGGATGCGGTTATGTCCTCTTTTACTAACGGATACGATTGGCTCGAAATTTCGAACATCTGCCTGTACAACGGAAATTACTGGGGCTATGTAAAAGATGTCGGCTTCATCTGCCTGAATGACATCACTCTTCCTCCGAATTTCACTCTTCCGGAACAGAAAAACGCCGATGTTCAGTTGGATTATATCGAACTTCTCGGCACGTGGTACTGTGAGATTGATTCTTATATCGACGGTGCACTCGGCACGGAAGAGACGTGGAAGTTCAACGAGGATGGCACGTTCTTCCTTACGACCAATATCTATATCGATTCTCCGGAAAAGCCGAACGAGCGCGAGCTTAACGGCGGATTCTGGTGGAGGGAAGGCGAAACGCTCTCGCTTTCTTTCCGCGAGCTGGACGACGACAATTTGCCAACGGAGCAGCGTTTGGATCAGGTCAGAGAATATCTTATTATTCAAGGACAGGAAGGCCCGGTTCTCTGCGGAATGGACCGTATCGCGCTCTCTCCGTTTAAAACGTACGGCGAAGGCGGAAGTGCGGTCGTGAATAAACCGACGGAAGAGAAACCGGCTTCCGGTCGTAAACTGACTTACGACTATCTTTACGGTACGTGGCAGGCATATAACGGCGATCTCGGTTCTTCCGCCATTGCTTTTGACCTCGCATGTAATAAAAAAGGCAAACTCCTTTGGCAGGTATCGTTCGGTTCCATTCATAATGGCGAGTTTATCCCGACAAACGTTGATAACACGATGCTGGAAAGTGCCACAATCTCCGGATCGGAGATTGTATTCCGCATCGAAAAAGTCGTTTACGGCGGCAGTGAATACGATGCGTATGTCGGTATGGACGATTACTTCAAGATCGTCAGCGTCAGTGATAATTCCTTTGTTCTTGCCGATATCGACGGAACCGAATGGAAATTCCGCCGCACTGCGGATACAAACGGCCTGATGGACCTTCTCAGTGAAACGCTGAATGGATCGTCCTCTTCCAAACCGAAACCGGAGGAATCCAAACCGGCAAAAGCAAAACACGCGCTGCCTTCGGTAGCGTTCGGAACATGGGTCTCTGAAAACGCATCCGGTGACGGCGAGGAGGTCATCCGCGAAACGTGGAAATTCAGCGAAAGGGAAGACCAAGTCGTCAACGGCTATTATTACATTCACGCCGAATACAGCGCTGAAATACGCAATGGCGACGGCGAATTCGTTCAGTGGCTTTATAACGGTTCGTTCGAATTTTTAGGCTATGAAGACGGTCTGTATTACTTCGCTATCGGTCCGGATCCGCTTGAACCGTTCACGATCGAAGCAGCCAATAATTCTATTCTGATTAAAGCATTCCAGTTCACCGGCGGTATGACCGAACGGTATTTCTACCGCGAATAATTTGAATTGAAAGGACATCTCATCATGAAACGTAAACTTTTCTGTCTCATACTTGCAATCTGCTGCATGGCATCCCTGCTCTGCGGCTGTTCCAATTTTCCGCTGAGCAGCCTCATTGGTCTGTTTGGCGGCAGTGAAGAAGAAATCGGACAACAGGTACCGGATATCCCGTCCGATGAAGGTATTTTCGAAGAAGGTGAAATCCATATCATCATTCCGTCGGATGGCGAGGAAGATGAATCGAACAAAGTGATCATCATCCGCCCGTCGGAGGAGGATGAAAAAGTCGAAAAACCGGATACACCGGTCAGCAACAAACAGGAATCTTCGAAAGAAGAACCGAAAAAAGAAGAGAAGCCGACCAATAACGGCGGATCCTATGCGCCGCTGGACGGTATGCTCGGCGACTGGTATTTCATCAACTCTTCCGGTGATGGCGAAGATATCTTTTGCCAGAAGTGGGAGTTCGGAGGAAGCAGCGATTTGTTCTGGGCAAAATTCACGGAAGGCATGCTCAACAGTAAAGGTAAAATGACCCAGGTTCACATCGAAATGTTTTTCGACTATGGCTATTTCAAAGACGGAAAAATGTATCTCGTCTGCGGCTCTGACGAATATGGTCCATACAGCGTTTCGCTCAGCGACAGCAAAGAGCTGCTGTTCATTTCTTCGGATTCCTATCGGCCGAGTTCCATGGAAACGATCTACGACTGCGAAAACCGCTATATCAGCTAAACCAAACAAATATAACAGCCGGACAGAGAGCGATTTCTCCGTCCGGTTTTTGTCGTTTTTTCTCTTTTCCATCTCTTCAAACCCGTTTACTTTTTTATTTGCTTGTAGTATACTTTATTATAGAATTGGTATGCGTCAGACGTACGCAATATGGAATGGAGGACCCCGATTATGAACCGCATCCGCATCATCCTTGCAGGAAAAGAATACACCATCCAGACGGAAGAAAGCGGCAGCTACGTAAAACAGCTTGCCGAAGCACTCAACAAGAAAATCGAAGATTTCATGCAGGCAAACGAAACCGTTTCCATGACCAGCGCAAGCATGCTCGTTGCACTCGGTCTGATGGACGACTGCATCAAAGCCTCCAGCGATAAAGACAATCTCAGAAAACAGGTTATCGAATACCTCGAAGAAGCAAACCGTTCCCGTATGGAGCTTACCGAGCTCAGAAAACAGCTCGATGCACTGAAAGAGAAAAACCAGATGCTCGAAATGAAACTGATGACCTTTGAGGGCAGTAATGCAAAATAAAGTAATCAAACCGGAGCTCCTTCTGCCGTGCGGCGGTATGGAGTCTGTGATCGCGGCGGTGCAAAACGGTGCCGACGCGATCTATCTCGGCGGAAAGCTCTTTTCCGCGCGTCAAAATGCCGAAAATTTTGACGAAACCGCTCTCGCTGAGGCGGTTCGCTATTGTAAAATCAGGGGTGTTAAGGTCTATCAAACGCTTAACACCCTTCTTTTTGATGACCAGCTTGCAACCGCGGCAGAAGCAATCGCGCTTGCGTGCCGCGTCGGCGTTGACGCGATCATCGTTCAGGACTGGGGTATCGTGAAGCTGATCCGCGAGATCGCACCCGATATGCCGATCCACGGTTCAACCCAGATGACCGTGCATTCGCCGGAAGGTGCAAAGCTGATGAAAGAAGCCGGTCTTTCCCGCGTTGTTCTGGCGCGCGAAATGTCGCTTGACGAGATCCGCGAGATCAACGAAACGGTCGATATCGAGACCGAAGTGTTCATCCACGGCGCACTGTGCATGTCCGTTTCCGGCCAATGCTATGTCAGCGGTATGCTCGGCACAAGAAGCGGAAACCGCGGTGCCTGCGCCGGTACCTGCCGTCTTCCGTTCTCGTTCAAAGGTAAAAAAGAGGAGTATGCACTCTCGCTCAAAGACCTCTGCGCCAAACAGCAGCTCAAAGCGCTTGCTGAAATCGGCGTTTCTTCGCTCAAGATTGAAGGCCGGATGAAACGCCCGGAATACGTTGCGGCAGCGGCGGCGGCGTACCGCAAGGAACTCGACGAGCAGGCCGGTGATTTTGATACGCTTCGTGCCGTCTTTTCCCGCAGCGGTTTTACCGACGCCTACCTCACCGGTGAGCGCGGCCGCTCGCTTTTCGGCACGCGTCAGAAAGAGGACGTTGTTTCCGCAACGGAAAAACTCTTTAAATCGCTCCGCAACACATATAAGGACGAAAACGGCCGTATCCCGCTCGATATGCATCTGACCATCCGTTCAAACGAGGCGGTAACGCTTTCCGCTTCCGACGGTGTATATTCCGCATCCTGCTCCGGCGAAATCCCGGAGGTGGCACAAAACCGCCCGACAACGGAAGAATCTGCTGTCCGCGTTCTTGCAAAACTCGGCGGAACCATCTTTACCGCCGGCCGTATCACAACCGAAATTGAGGACGGTCTGATCGTTCCTGTCTCCGCTTTGAACGCGCTGCGTCGCCAGATCTGCGACGAAATCACAGAAAAACGCGGCGAATTTGCGGTACCGTCCTGCGGCGAACGTCTGCCGCTTCCGACAGATCACGCACAGTTCGTCGGAAAACCGGCGCTTTATGCCCGTTTTGCCTCCTTCGATCAGCTTTCTGAAGAAGCACTGATGCTCTGTGACCGCTTTTCGCTTCCGCTGCACGAAGTTCTTCGCCATACGGACGAACTGCTTGCCCATAAAAAACGCATGATGATCGAACTGCCGCGCCTGCTTTTCGGCAGGGAAGCGCGTGTAAAGGAACAGCTTGCCTCTCTGCGTGAGATCGGTTTTTCTGCTGCCGTCTGCGAAAATATCGCACATATCGGCATCGCAAAACCGCTCGGTATGGAACTGATCGGCGGCGCATATCTGAACTGCTCCAACAGCTTCAACGCCGCCTGGCTGAAAGAACAGGGACTTTCTGCTCTGACGCTCTCGTTTGAAATGAGTGCACGTGATATTTCGCGCATTCGCACCGATATTCCGCGCGGTATGATCGCCTGCGGCACGCTTCCGCTGATGCTTTACCGCAGCTGTCCGGGCAAAAACGAAGGCGGATGCAAAACGTGCAAAGGCGATAAAATGCTCACCGACCGATACGGCAAGCGTTTTCCGCTGTTTTGTATGAAACCGGACGGCTCCGCACTGTTAAACAGCACAATGCTCTGGACCGCGGACAAACAGCGTGATTTTTCGGGTGTTGCCTTTACGACCTGTTACTTTACAAAAGAATCCGCAAGCCGCTGTGCCGCTCTACTCGGTATGCAGCTGGCCAACGCAAAATATGACGGCGAATTCACGCGCGGTCTTTACTACCGCAGTGTATAACCGTCTTTGAAAGGACAAGCTATGACCTCTCTCAATATCAAACGTCTGACCGAAACCGCACGTATCCCAAAACGGCAGACACCGGGAAGCGCCGGATATGATCTCTGTGCCGATTTACCGGAAGCGGTAACAATCGAACCGGGACAGACCCTTATGGTTCATACCGGTATTGCGATCGCAATCGATACACCGTATGCCGCTGCGTTTATCTATGCACGAAGCGGTATTGCCTCGCGCTATACCGTCGCTCCGGCAAACTGTGTCGGTGTGATCGACAGCGACTATCGCGGCGAAGTCTGCGTACCGCTGCACAATGGCGGCAGTGCACCGTTTACCGTAAACCCGGGTGATCGTATCGCACAGCTTGTCTTTGCGCCGGTTCTTCTGCCCGAACTGATTGAATGCGATACACTTGACGAAACCCAGCGCGGCGAAGGTGGCTTCGGTTCCACCGCCGTTTAACAGGAGGACTACTTTATGAAATGGAGAAGAACCCTTATCTTTGTCCTGTTTTTTCTGACAGGCATCGTTCTTGGAACTCTGCTTACAACCGTCTGCAACAGCGTTCCGTTTTTAAGCTGGCTCACCATCGGCGAAACCGTCGGTATCGGTGTGCCGGATCCGCTGATCCTGGATATCGGCGTCGCAACGCTTTCGTTCGGCTTCTCGGTCAGCATCAATTTTATCAAAATGATCTGTATCATCCTCTGCCTGTGGATGTACAAGATTTTCTCGAAAGGACTCTGATATGAAAATCGTGCTCGCGTCCGCCTCGCCGCGGCGCAAAGAACTGATGCAGCTGATCACGTCCGATTTCGATATCCGCCCGTCCGATTTTGATGAATCGGGTATCACCGCAAACACACCGGAAGAACTCGTAAAAAAACTCGCCGAAGGCAAAGCACTCGCCGCAGAATACAGCGCCGACGAGACGGTTATCGGCTGCGACACGGTTGTTGCTGTCGGCTGTGAGGTTCTCGGAAAACCGAAGGATAAAGCGGACGCTGTCCGTATGATGCAGCTTCTCTCCGGCAAAACGCACGCGGTTTATACGGGTGTCTGCATTCTGCATAACGGCCATTCTTATGTCTTTGCAGAGGAGACGAAGGTTACGTTTTTTGCCCTCACCGAAAGTGAGATCGAAGCGTATACCGACTCCGCCGAACCGTACGACAAAGCCGGTGCCTACGGCATTCAGGGCAACGCCGGACTGTTCGTTGAAAAGATAGAAGGCGACTATAATAACGTCGTTGGATTCCCGGCCGCACGCGTAAACCGTGTGCTGAAAACACTGGAATAAGCCTTCTTTGAACCTTCCTCTTTTGAGGAAGGTTTTCTTTTTTCCAATCCATTCTTTTTACTGAAATAACGCCGTAAAATCCCCGAAAAATTCACAAATAAACAGTTGAGAAAAAGTGCACGGCAGGATATAATATATGATGTAAGTCTATCTCTACTGAACTTAAAAATCAAACTCCTCAGGAGGGTCAAATATGCTCTTTACCAAAGATATCGGTATCGACCTTGGTACCGCAAATACGCTTGTCTTTATGAAAGGCAAAGGTATCATCATCCGTGAGCCGTCCGTTGTTGCGGTTGACATCAAAAATGACACTGTCCGCAGTGTAGGTCAGGCAGCAAAAGACGTAGTCGGCAGAACCCCGGGTTCCATCCAGACTGTCCGTCCGCTCAAAGACGGCGTTATCGCTGACTTCGACATCACCACCAGCATGCTCAAGGAATTTATCCACAAAGCAATCGGCAATACTCTGTTCACCAAAGCACGCATCGTTATCTGCATTCCGTCCGGCGTTACCGAAGTTGAACGCCGCGCAGTAAAAGAATCCGCAGAAGCAGCAGGCGCTAAAAAAGTATTCATCATCGAAGAACCGATGGCAGCTGCAATCGGTGCAGGTCTTCCGGTTTCCGAACCGACCGGCAGCATCGTTGTTGACATCGGCGGCGGCACCACTGAGGTTGCTGTTATCTCGCTCGGCGGCATCGTTGCGGCAAAATCCGTTCGTGTAGGCGGCGACCGTTTTGATGCGGATATCATCAACTACATCAAGAAAAAATACAACCTCCTGATCGGCGAGCGCACCGCAGAGGATATCAAGATCGCAGTCGGCAATGCATTCCCGCTGGATGAAGAACTCACCACCGAGATCAAAGGCCGTAACCTCCTCACCGGTCTGCCGGAGAACATCACCGTTACCTCCACCGAGATTCGTGAAGCTCTCGTTGACACACTGCAGGAGATCCTTGAAGCAGTTCGCGTTACCCTCGAGAAAACGCCGCCGGAACTGGCAGCAGACATCATCGACCAGGGTATCGTTATGACCGGCGGCGGCGCACTGCTCCGCGGTCTCGACAAGCTGATCGCACAGGAAACCGGTATGGAAGTTTATGCGGCTGAAAATCCGCTGGACTGCGTTGCTCTTGGCACCGGCGAAGCGCTCGAGCACATGGATAAAATGTCCTCGATCTTCTCTTCCGACGATATTAAATATTAAGCTGTCTGCAGGGCGGACGGTTTCGCTTCAAAAAAGTTCCCTGCCCGGCGATTTTTTATGCCCGGCAGGGTTTTCTTTTCCACTGAATTTTCAACGGAGGTGTGACCCTTGCGCGAATTTTTCAGCAGTAAATCCTTTAAAATTATCCTTGCGGCCGTTGCGCTGATGTTCGGTATGATGCTTTATTCCGCATCCGGCGACGGCGTGCACAATATTCCGCGCAACCTGCTTGAAATGGTAACAACACCGTTCCAGCAGGCGGGCGCCTTCCTTTCGAACACCGTCGGCGGTTGGTTTGAAGGTATTGTCTCCTTCGGCAATCTGGCACAGGAGAATGAAGATCTCAAAAAACAGGTTGCTGAGCTCAACCAGCAGATGGTCGACTATGAAAAACTGAAAGACCAAAACGAAGAGCTGAAGGCAATCGCCGGTATCAAAGAAATGTACCCGGACTATGATGTGCTTCCGGCACAGGTCGTCAGCCGCGATGCTTCCGACCGCGCTTCTTCGTTTATCATCGACCGCGGCGAGCTGCACGGCGTTTCGCTGAACGACCCGGTTATCACCGCCAACGGCCTCGTTGGTATTGTAACGCAGGTCGGTCCGATCAGCTCGCGTGTCAAAACGATTTTGAGCCCGGAGATTGACGTCAGTGCATTCGACGTTAAAACCGCACAGCTCGGTATCGTAAGCGGCGACTATACCACCGCACAGAGCGGTATCGCAAAAATGGAAATTCTCGCAGAGAATACCGATATCGAAGAAGGCAGCATGATCGTTACTGCAGGTGCATCGGGCCTTTATCCAAAAGGTCTGCCGATCGGCACGGTCGTCAGCATTTCTTCACAGGAAAACGGCATTACGCAGGTTGCCGTTATTGATCCGTTTGAAGATCCGGCACACGTTACCACCGTTCAGGTCGTCACTGACTTTCTCGGTCAGGGAAGCAAGCTGGAAGAATTTCTCGAGGGTGCCCAATGAAACAGAAACAGGAAACGCCTTCGTTCTTAAAACCCGATCATCCGCTTCGCCCGTTTATCAAATGGCTCTGTTATTCCGCAATGCTGCTTTTAGCCTACGTTTTGCAGACGATGCCCGGTTTTCTCACGTTCTTTGAGGCAAAACCGATCTTTCTTGTTGCAGTTGCCGTATGTGTCGCGATGTATGAAAACGTGCTGCCGACAACGGTTTTCTGCGGAATTGCCGGTCTTTTGTGGGATATTTCTTCGGACCGTCTTTTCGGTTTTAACGGTCTGATTTTGCTGCTCTGCGGCGTTACGATCTCTCTTTTGAGTATCTATTATCTGCACACAAAGTGGATCAACTCGCTTTGGTACTGCGCAGGAACGCTCTTGCTGCAGGGTATTCTCGATTATCTGTTCTTCTTCGTCATCTGGCGCTACGCCGGTGCCGGAAGCGTTCTATGGCTGCGCATTCTGCCTTGTGCCGCTTTCACAGTCGCTGTTACACCGCCGATTTTTTTCCTCGTTCGGAAAACGGCGCATCTTTTCCACCACGCACCGCGTGCATAATTTGAAAATTCACAAAAGGAGGTGTCCTCATGAAACTGCGTTCCACACGTCTGCCGCAGCATCGTATCATTATGCTGGTTGTTCTCTGTATCGCACTCACACTCGTTTCGAGTCTCCGCGTTTTCCAGTATCAAATCGTTGACGGTGACGAATATCTCATCAGTGCCATGAGCGGCACCACCACCAAGATATCCATACCGGCCGCGCGCGGCGATATCGTCGATGCGGACGGCAACGTTCTTGCCGGTTCTAAAGCCTCTTTCGATGTAACGCTGAACTTTCTCCTGATGGAGCATACCGGTAAATTAAACGTCAACGATGAAGCGGCAAATGCGCTGATTTATCGCTTGATCCGTACCTTTGAAGAACTCGGCCAGGAATGGAATGACGATCTCCCGATTTCCGAAAAATCGCCGTACACCTTTGCGGAGGATGCAAGCGAATCGGCAATCAAACGGTTGAAAAAGCGCGTCGACGTCAACGAATACGCAACCGCAGAAAACTGCATCGACTGGCTTTTCCGCGAATGCGGCATCAAAAAATTCCGCGACAGTGACGGCAACTGCACTCACTGCGGCGATCCGTTCGATACATGCGCATATAAAGAATACAGCGAGGAATACGCAAGAAAAATTGCCGGTGTCCGCTATTCGATGCTTGCAAAGGATTTTTCTGCCTATAACTCAGAATACACCTTTGCAAAAGATGTCTCGATCCAGACGGTCGCGCTGATCCGCGAACTCTCCGAAGAATTCATCGGTGCAACGATCAAAGAAACGTCCGTACGCACCTATTTAAGCGGTGATGTTGCGCCGCAGATCATCGGCACGGTTTCGCCGATGTACGATGACGAATACGAAACCATATACAGAAAAAAATTCCCGGATGAACCGGGAAAACAGTATTCACGCGATGATCTTGTCGGAAGAAGCGGTATTGAAGCGGCATTTGAAGACGATTTGCGCGGTACCAGCGGTACAATGACCATCCGGCAGAACAGCCAGGGTGATATCATCAGTGTGCAGGAAACAAGCGCACCGATCGCCGGTAAGACGGTTCAGCTCACACTCGATTATTCCATGACGAAGCGCATTCAAACACAGCTTATCGACTATATCGCGTGGTATAACTCCATCAATTCCGGCCGTGATACGGTAAACGCTTCCGTCGTCGTTCTTGATGCCAAAAACGGCGGTGTTCTCTCGAGCATCTCGTTCCCATACTATGACATCAACGATGCACTGGAAAATTACAGTGAGGTCGCAAACCGCGAAGGTTCGCCTCTTGTAAACCGTGCACTCAACGGTCTGTACCGTCCGGGTTCTACGTTTAAATGCATTGTTGCCGCCGCAGGTTTCCAGGAAGGATATATCAACAAAGATTACACCTGTTACTGCAACGGCGACTACTATACCTATTATGCGCCATGGCTGCCGAACTGTGTCGGTACCGGCCATTTTGGCGGCGCAAACCTGAACTGTGCTACGGCACTGCACTTCTCGTGCAACTCGTTCTTCTATGATCTCGGCCGTATTATGGGTATCGATACCGTCGGACAGTACGCCCGTTATTTCGGCCTGGGTGTCGATACCGGCTTGGAGGTCAGCACGCAGATCGGTCATATGTCCAGCAAAAACGACGCGAACTGGGAAGTGGGCAACACCATTCAGGCATCCATCGGTCAGATGAACACGACCGTTACGCCGCTGCAGATGGCTGTTGAAGCTATGACGATCGCAAACCGCGGCACCCGTTTCGAGACGCATTTGCTCGACTCTCTGCTTGATGAAAACGGCAATACACTGGAATCGTATGAAACGACGATCGCTTCCGAATTCAAAATGACCGACGAAGCATACGAAGAAATCAGCAAGGGTATGAAACTGGTTGCCGGCAACCTCTATGCACCGTATCAGGTCAACGATCTCGGTTATGAGGTCTATATCAAGACCGGTACACCGCAGGCAACCTCAACACGAACACACCACTGTATCATCGCGTATATCACAAAAGACGGCGAACCGGAAATTGCGGTCTCCATCATGCAAGAAGACGGCGCCGCATGCCAGCGCTTTTTGAGACAGATCATTCTCGCATACGATATGGAAAAATATCCGGAGAAGTACGCAAATATTGAAGAATACGTTCCGGGCATCACCGTGGAAGAACCTGCAGAAGAAGAAGGTTTGGAAAATCCTGTTGAACCAACCGAATAAAAAACGCGTATCGGTTTTCCGATACGCGTTTTTCGCTTTTTAGCCGTGCAGACCGCGTGCCTGGCGGTCCATATCTTCGACAACGATATCGAAGATTTCGCCGAGAGTGGAGCAGTATTTTAATACCTCCCACGGCTCGTTTGTATGGAAATGAATTTTGATCAGTTCCTCATCTCCGACAGCAAGAAGGCAGTCGCCGGCAAAATTTTCGAGGAAATAATCGTTGATCGCATCCTCATCGAGATTGGTGCCTTCAATGAGAAGCTGGGTATCATAACGATATTCTGTCATATTTAAGCTCCTCGTATAATAAGATTTGCAGATAGTTTTAAGTGTATCTGCTTAGTTCACTCAATTAAATATCAGCAGGCTTTGATATACC
>JBGUUS010000094.1:0-7593 GCA_045133675.1 Oscillospiraceae bacterium
AACAGTTGGGATACGAAATCAGGCTTTACTGTGTGTACAACGAGGAAGGAAAGATCCGCGACAGTGAACTTCCAAGCTTTATGCGAAACAAAACGGAAATGTGGCGAAGTGCCCACGAGATTGAAAACCAGATTGCACAGTATATCACCGAATACGGCGACAGGTAAAGGAGGACACACCGATGAAGAAATTCTTTCAAAAGCGCGCGAATCTGCCGTGGACGTTTGCCGCGGTGGTGCTGTCCGTTGTCTTTGCGGCGATCGGCTTTTTTGAGCCGGTTCTCGTTTGGAAAGAAACCGAAGAAGACCGCGAAAAACAGAGCATGATTCAACTGATGTGGGTGGATCTGGCGAGACAGTCGGAAGAAGAATATTTCTCCGGCGCGACGACGCTTGTGCGTGCTGAAATCGTCTCGTACGACGGCCGTTTCTGTTACGATGCGCCGACTGCGGAAGATATGTGGTTTTCCCGTTCTGTATTTACGTTCCGTGTAAAAGAAGTTCTTTACGACAATGCACCGGTGAGACCGATCAAAGCCGGCAAAACGTATCGGATGTACAATGACCTGTATATGGGAAACTATAACCAGTATCACGGTTTCATTGGAGAAGAAGTTTTGATTCTGCTCGATGGAGATCCGATCATATCCACGCAAAGCGGCGGCGTTATCTACAATGCCAAAGCATATCAGCGGGACTATACCAATCGGATGGGGTATCGGATTGCCAATTCCAAATGGGGTGTGATCCCGATTGCGCGGAGCGAACAGGTTGTGTATACGCATCTTCCGAACTGCCTGCGCCGGGAAGAGCTGTGGACGGGTGATGAATTGGCACAATATATGGCCGAACAGCTTAAAAAATACGCATCCTGACGTTTCCTCTTGCATCTTACCTCTTATTTGGTGTATGATAAGAAAAAACGAAAAGGACGGAAATTACGATGAAAACGATTTTTACCGATAAAGCTCCGGCGGCGATCGGCCCGTATTCGCAGGCGATCGTTGTAAACGGCATGCTCTATGCCTCCGGCCAGATCCCGCTCGACCCGGCAACCGGAAACATGGTGGAAGGCGGCATCGCCGAGCAGACCGAACGCGTGATGCAGAATATCAAAGCGGTTCTCGCGGAGGTCGGCATCGACTTTACGCACGTTGTCAAAACGACCTGCTTTTTGGCCGATATGGCGGATTTTGCGGCGTTTAACGCGATTTACGCCGAATATTTCACCGGCAAACCGGCTCGTTCCTGTGTTCAGACGGCCGCTCTGCCGAAAAACGCGCTGGTCGAGGTTGAGATCATCGCGGTGCTGAATAAAGACTGATCAAACACAGATTCCCGCTGAATGCTCAGCGGGAATTGTATTTTTCTTCCGGTTGTGATAAAATGGGCGTATCAACTGATGAAAAAAGGACGGAAAATTATGAAAACTCTGCTTCAGATCGGCATCGTATTTCTGATCTGTCTGATCGGCGAGATCATCTCGCTGATCCTGCCGTTTCCTTTCCCGGGAAGCGTTATTGCCATGATCCTTTTGTTTCTGCTTCTGCTTTTCGGTGCGCTCAAGGTGGAGCACATCCGCGGCAAGGTCGAGTTCATGCAGCAGAATATGGCGTTTTTCTTTATCCCGGCGGGTGTCGGCATTATCGAATATTTCGGCGTTCTGCAGTCAACGTGGCTGCCGTTTCTGCTTATCTGCGTCATTACCACGATTCTCACTTTTGCCGCAACCGCGCTCACTGTCACGCTCGTGATGAAGCTGCAGCGCCATTTTGAAAAGAAAAAGGAGGGAACGCACGATGAATGAGATCACGTCTTCGCCGCTGTTCGGCATCTGCCTGTGCGTGTTCCTCTATGAATTCTTTGTCGTTTTGCAGAAGAAATTCCGCACACCGCTTTTGAATCCGCTTTTATGGACGGTCGTGAGCATTATTGCGATCCTCCTTTGCTTCAATATCCCGCTGGAAAACTTCAACAAAGGCGGCAGCATCATTTCGATGTTTTTGGCGCCGGCAACCGCCGTGCTCGCTGTCTCGATCTATAACCGCCTGGAAACGCTCAAGAAAAACTGGCTGCCGATTCTTGCCGGCTGCCTTGTCGGCGCGGTCACGTCGATCACGAGTGTTATTCTGCTCTCCCGCGCGTTCGGTCTGGATGAACAGATCGAAAAGGCGCTTATTCCGAAATCCGTTACTACGCCGATCGCCGCTGCGATCTCCGAACAGCTCGGCGGTATCACTTCGATCACCGTTGCGGCTGTCGTCGTCACCGGCGTGCTCGGCTGTATCGGCGCACCGCTTTTGATCAAGCTGTTCCGCGTCAAGGATCCGGTTGCGGCGGGTGTTGCCATCGGTGCGTGTTCTCATGCGCTCGGCACCTCCAAGGCGATTGAAATTTCCGAGACACACGGCGCAATGAGCGGCATCGCCATCGGCATTTCCGGCATTATCACCGTCATCATCTCGATGTTCCTGTAAGAAAGGAGGAGTACCCGTGGATGAAAAATTGCAAAAACTCAAAGAACTGATCGATAAAAGCGAGCGCATCGTCTTTTTCGGCGGAGCGGGTGTCTCCACCGAGTCGGGCATCCCGGATTTTCGCAGTGCGGACGGTTTGTACAACCGGAACTATTCCGTGCCGCCTGAGACGATTTTGAGTTATCGCTATTATTTGACGCATCCCGAGACGTTTTACCGCTTTTACCGCGAGAAAATGCTTGTGACCGATGCAAAACCGAACGATGCACACAGAGCGCTCGCGAAGCTCGAAGCAGAAGGAAAGCTTTTGGCCGTTATTACGCAGAATGTCGACGGTCTGCATCAAAAGGCGGGCAGTAAAACGGTTTATGAGCTGCACGGAAGTATCTGGCGCAACCGCTGTGTGCGCTGTATGAAAGCACATCCGGTCGAAGCGGTGAAGAATTGTGACGGCGTTCCGCTGTGTGAATGCGGCGGTATGATCAAGCCGGAGGTCGTTTTGTATCAGGAGTCGCTCAACGAAAAAACGCTCAAAGGCGCGATCCGTGCGATTCAAAATGCCGATCTTCTGATCATCGGCGGCACCTCGCTCGCGGTTTATCCGGCGGCGGGCCTCATCGATTATTTTAGCGGAAGCGCGCTTGTCATCATCAACCGTTCGCCGACACCGGCGGACCGCGAAGCCGCGCTTTTGATCGACCGTCCGATCGGCGAGGTTCTGGGCAAAGTATGCGGTATTGCGAATGAATAAACCGCAGGCAGCCGGGCAAACTCTTTATGCGCGGATAAGCGCAAAGGAGGAAACGCCATGAACTGCAATTCCCATGAAAACAAAAGCATTCGCTGCACGGTAAGCCAGTGCGCACACCACTGCCAGTCGAAGGATTACTGCACGCTCGATTCCATTATGGTCGGCACGCATGAGACAAATCCGACGATGTGTGAGTGCACCGACTGCCGCTCTTTCGCGAAGAAGAACTGACAACGAAATAAAAAAGAGGAAGCCGAAGCTTCCTCTTTTTTATTTGCATATCGATTGTTAGTCGTCGTTATCGGAATTTTCGTCGTCCTCGTCATTGTCGGTTTTGACCGGCGGGAACATCTGCACCTTGGCAACACTCTTGCCGTCCATGGAAACAAGGTGGCAGGTCCAGCCCAGAAGCGTAACTTCCGGTACCTGTTCATCCTCTTCCGGGATATAGCCGAGCTGTTCGAGGTAGTAGCCTGCGATTGTATCGCAGTTGGTTTCCGGCTCTTCGATATCAAGTTTATCGCAGAGCGTGAGCAGCGGAAGCTCACCGGCGACAAGAACACTGCCGTCTGCAAGCTCTTCGAATTCAAGCTCCATCGGTTCGCTTTCGTCCGCGATATCGCCGAGGATTTCTTCGGCAAGGTCCTCGGTGGTAACAATACCGGAGAATCCGCCGTATTCGTCGATCAGGATTGCAAGACGCATACGCGATTTCTGCATTTCCTGTAAGAGCACGTTTGCCGGTTTTGTATCCGGAACAAAATACGGCTCGCGGATCCATTTGGATAAAACGAGCTTTTCGCCGGCAACCAGCGCACGGGCAAGGTCTTTCATGTAGAGAACGCCCACGATGCGGTCGATCTCATCCTCATAAACCGGGATGCGGGAAAAACCGCTGTCGAGAATACGCTCAATCTCCTCGTCGGAGACATCGTTTATATCAAGTGCCGTAACTTTCTTGCGCGGAACCATGACGTCGCGTGCGATCTTATCGTCAAGCAGGAAAACCGAGTCAATGATCTGGCGGGAGTGGTCATCGAAGCTTGCCGCGTCGAGCTGTGCGCGGATCTCGTCTTCGGTAACGGCTTCTTCCGGCGCGTTCGGCTTCATACCAAGCAGGCGGAGCACGCCGTTTGTCGAGACGGAAAGCAGCCAGATGAACGGACGCATGATCTTGCCGATCACGAGGATCGGGCGAACCGAGCGAAGACTGATCTTATCGGCTTTCTGCAAAGCAACGCGCTTTGGAACGAGTTCGCCGAAAACCAGCGTGACATAGGAGAGGATCAGCGTGATCGATACGACAGCCAGCGGCTGGCTCACCGATGCCGGAACACCCCATTTGGTCATTTCTGCGCTCAAAATCTGCGAGATACCGGTTGCCGCGGATGCGGACGAGAAGAAACCGGCAAATGTGATCGCAACCTGGATCGTGGAAAGAAAGGCGGTGGAATCGTCAAAAAGAGACTGTACACGTTTTGCGTTTGCATCACCTTTTGCGGCGAGCGCCTGAATTTTCGATTTGTTAACCGATACAACGGCCATCTCGGCGCTTGCAAAAAATGCGTTTACTGCGGTGAGTGCAATCAGCAGGAGAATCTGAAAGAAAATCTCCATCCCGTTCGGGTCGGGGTCCATATGTAGAATACCTCCAATAAAAAATTCGCCTGCATAGTGCAGGCATCGCCGACATTGTATCATAAAGACCGGAAAAAAGCAATGGAGCAAAAGGTTGATTTTGGCTGATTTTACGCTTTGTTCACGGTTTTTCGCCGGAAAACCCGCAAAAACCGGATTCACCCTTGCACACTGTCTCAAAATCGGGTATACTTATCTATGTATGAATGATCCGCGGCGTTTTGAAAGAGCGCCGTTTGATAAGGAGGCATTTTTGTGGCAAATATGCTGATTCGCAACGGCTATGTCATCGACCCGTCGCAGAATATTGATATGCAGGCCGACGTTTTGATCGAAGACGGCCGCATCGTCAAGATCGCCGAGAAGATCACCGACCGCGTTGACCGCGTTCTGGAAGCGCGCGGCCTGACGATCGTTCCGGGTCTTATCGATATGCACGTACATCTGCGCGATCCGGGCTTTACTTACAAAGAAGATATCCACACCGGATGCGGTGCGGCGGTTGCCGGCGGTGTTACGTCGGTTCTCTGTATGCCGAACACCAAACCGGTTACCGATAACGAAGAGACCATCAACTATATCAACGAGCAGGCTTCGCGTGCCCGTGCAAAGGTCTATGTCACCGGCGCGATCACCAAAGGTATGGCGGGCGGCGAAATGGCCGATTTTGAAATGTACCGCAGCCTCGGTGTAAAAGCTGTTTCCGACGACGGAAAACCGGTTGAAAACGACGGCATGATGGAAAAAGCACTTGTGGAAGCCGAGAAAAACGGCCTTCTCGTCACCTCGCACTGTGAGGATCTTGCCATCATCAACGGCGGCATCATGAACCTCGGCAAGGTAAGCGCCGAACTCTGTGTTCCGGGCATGGACCGCAGAAGTGAGGACTCGATCACCGAGCGCGAGATCCTGCTGGCTGAGAAAAACAACGTCCGCGTTCATATCGCACACGTCAGCACGAAAGGCTCCGTTGAGATCATTCGTCAGGCGAAAAAACGCGGTGTCAAAGTCACCTGTGAGACCTGCCCGCATTACTTTGCATACACCGACGAGCGCCTTCGCACCAGGGATGCCGATATGCGCATGAACCCGCCGCTGCGCGAAAAAGAGGACGTCGATGCCATCATCGAAGGTATCCTCGACGGCACGATCGACTGCATCGTAACCGATCATGCACCGCACGCAAAGAAGGAAAAACAGGACTTCATGAAAGCGCCGAACGGCACCGTTGGTCTGGAGACTTCGCTTGCCGCAGGTATCCGCTTCCTCGTGGAGCCGGGCATCATTTCGCTCAACCGTCTCATCGAGCTGATGAGCACCAATCCGGCAAAAATCCTCGGCATTGAAGGCGGCAGCCTCAAACCGGGTATGCCGGCGGATATGGCACTGATCGACACGAACGTCAAATGGACCGTTCTGCCGGAGCGCCTGAATTCCAAATCGAAAAACACCGTATTCAAATTCGAAAGAATGCAGGGAAGAGTCCGCTATACGTTTGTGGATGGCGAGATCGCTTTCGTTCTGCGTTAAAATAAAAAGGAGAGTATCACCATGGGCATGGACAGACTTATCGACAAAATCATCGAATACAAAAACCCGACCGTAGCGGGTCTTGACCCGAAACTGGCTTTCATTCCGGAGTATATCCGCGAAGAGTGCTTTGCAAAATACGCCGATCCGCTGGAAGCTGCTGCACAGGCACTTCTGATCTTCAACAAGGCGCTGATCGACGCACTTTATGACATCGTTCCGGCTGTAAAACCGCAGGCAGCTTACTACGAGATGTACGGCTGGCAGGGCGTCCGCGCACTGTATGAGACCATCCAGTACGCAAAAGAAAAAGGCATGATCGTCATCACCGACGGCAAACGCAACGATATCGGCGCTACCATGGAAGCATATGCAACCGCTCACCTCGGCGTAACCGAAACCGACGCAGGCGCTGTTAGCGCATTCGACGGCGATATGCTCACCGTCAACGGCTATCTCGGCACCGACGGCATCGCTCCGCTTCTGAAAGTATGCAAAGAGCGCGACCGCGGCATCTTCGTTCTCGTTAAAACCTCGAATAAATCGAGCGGCGAGCTGCAGGATCTCAAAATCGGCGACAAAACCGTTTATGAGACCATGGGCGAAATGTGCGAAAACTGGGGCAGCGACACCGTTGGCAAATACGGTTACAGCGCTGTCGGCGCAGTTGTCGGCGCAACCTATCCGGAACAGCTCACCGAGCTGCGCGTAAAAATGCCGCACACCTTCTTCCTCGTACCGGGTTACGGCGCACAGGGCGGCGGTGCACAGGGCCTTGTCGGTGCATTTGATGCAAACGGCCTCGGTGCAATCGTAAACTCCTCCCGTGCAATTATGTGCGCATATCAGAAAGAGGGATGCGATCCGCACGACTTTGCCGGCGCGGCAAGAAGAGAAGCAATCCGCATGAGAGAAGACATCATGTCGGTCGTTTCCAAATAAGATAAAGTGTGAGCGCGCCGGATGCCTTGGGTTTCCGGCGCGCTTTTATAAAAATCCGATTGCAAGGAGGAGCCATGGAACTAACTGTCACTTTGATTATAGCGGCGCTTGTTATCGTTATCTGCGTTATTTCGAATAAGATCACGCTGAAGATCGGTGTGCCGATGCTGTTCGCCTTTATCCTGCTTGGTATGATTTTCGGCTCCGACGGTCTGTTCCGCATCGAGTTTGCGGATTTCGCTTTCGCCGAACAGAT
>JBGUUS010000095.1:0-27215 GCA_045133675.1 Oscillospiraceae bacterium
TACGAGCTCACCTGTGCAGTAGGCGGCGAGCAGTACTTCATCGACAACACCGAAATGGACAAAGTTGCTGAAGTTTGCGACTATATCAACCTGATGACCTACGATCTGCGCGGCGGTTTTGAAGACCATGCAGGCCACCACACCAACCTCTATCCGCAGACCGGCGATCCGGAAGGTCCGTGCGGCGCAAGAACCGTTCAGATCTATCACGATGCAGGCGTTCCGTATGAGAAAATGGTTCTCGGCGCTGCATTCTACGGCAGACGTTGGTCGGGCGTTCCGAACGGCGGCACCTACGGTCTCGGCCAGAAAGCTGCAACCGTTGGCAACATCCGTTCCGATTTCGATCTGCAGGATCCGGTAGCTGTAAGAGCTCACAACTTCACCAGACTGTGGGATGCTAACGCAAAAGCTGCTTACCTCTACGACGGCGCTGATTTTATCTCCTACGAAGTTCCGGAATCCATCGCTGCAAAATGTGAATTCATCGAAGAAAAAGGTCTCGCAGGTCTGATGTACTGGTCCTACGGCAACCACAACCTCTTCGAAGCTGTTTGCAAACACCTGAAATAAGGCAGCACTGCTCTGAAATTTGTATCAACCGAAAAAATCCGGCTCAAACGAGCCGGATTTTTCTTTTCCTCTTGCTTTCCGCTGTTTTCTCCGTTATAATGTGGACGAATTGTTAACCGGAGGTATATTATGAAGCTCAATTGTTTTTCCCGACCGCCGAAATTCCCGACCCGTTTTATCATGATGATTCTGGGTGTTCTCGTGCAGGGTTTCGGCCTTTCTCTGCTGATTCAGATCGATCTCGGTACCGACCCGTGGACGAGTACATTCCTGGGTGTTTCCAACCTTACGGGTATCGGATTCGGAACGTGTCACTTAATCGGTTCTCTTGTTTTGTTCCTCGTTGTTTTCTTTTCCGATAACAGCAAAATCGGATTCGGCACGCTTGGCAATATGATCTGCTGCGGATATGTTGCCGACTTTTTCAGATGGGCCTGGGAAAACAGCGGTATCAGCACGTTTTTTGAAAATCCGGTTGTCTGCTGGTGTATGCTCATCCCGGCACTGTTCATCTTTATGACCGGCTGCTCGGCTTATCTCTGCGCCGATCTTGGCGGTTCGCCGTATGACGTTATGCCGTTCATCATCTCCAACCACCTGCCAAAAATTCCGTTCCGCTTTGTCCGCATCGGCTGGGACACCTCTTTTCTGATTATCGGTTTTCTGGCCAGCGGTCCGGTCGGCATCGTAAATATTCTTTTTGCGTTCTGCTTCGGTCCGGTTATCTCCTGGTATCAGAAAAAATTTGCAGTCTTCCTGCGCTGATTTTTCTCCATAAAGCGTAAAATGCCGCGTCTTTCGTTTGAAAAACGCGGCATCTCTTTTTATTCTGATATTCCGGTATAACCGTCAAATTTCGCCCGTCTGCTCAGTTTCCGTATGCAATCGAATCACGGTCAAGACCTACCTCGCGCAGATGATACACATCGTTAAAGGCGGTCATAACCGGGAAAACACAGCCCGGAACCCGTTCCTGCTTGAACTCAAACTTCGTAATCGAAACAGTATCCATGCCAAAGCGCATTGCACCCGAACTCGGCAGCATACCGAGCAGATGCGAGATCCATGCCGTACCGAAACCGCCGTGGCAATAGCAGGCTACTTTCAGATCGTTGCCGTTGATCACGCGGTACAGCGCACCTTCTCTGCGATATCCGAGTTTTTCCAAAAAGGCATCCGAGGATTTGACGAGTTCTTCAAGACAGATGCGACGCTCTTCATCGTCGTTATAATCGTTTAACGCCGTTACGCCGTCTTTCAGTGTATACGTAAAGCCGGCCGTATCGCGCAGTTCCTCTTTGATCGGGAACATATACTCGTTGCGTTCGGTCATCCACGGTTCAACGACACCTTCTTTGCCCAAGCGGCGCAGAGTCGGCTGAGCCGTTGCGATTGCACGTCCGCGCGGCGACATAAAGATCAGATCCGGGTTCTCTTTTGCCATACGTTCGCCGAGAATCTCCGCCTCTTTCCAGCCAAATTCCGTCAGCGTATCGTTTTCATAATCCGGGTTTCCGTGACGAATGATATACAAAATCATATCCGCACATCCTTTGCAGGTTTATTTTTTTCATTGTACCACAAAGCATAGCAAAAAGAAACCGCATCCGCGAAAAAACGGATACGGTTTCGGATTATTTTTCTTCGGTGATTTTCTTGTTCTCCTCCGTTGTTAAAACCGGAAGCGGGATATCATAGATATCACCGAAGGCGGCGTTTTCCTCCGCTGTTTTCGGAACAAAAGGCATCAGCCCGGTACACTCCGTTGCGGATGCAACCGGTTCGCTTTCCAAAAGCGGTTGGCCGTTTTGCGGCCGCTTTGGCCGCGAATCTTTTTGTTTCATCACATTCCCTCCTCCGTTAGTATCTCCGCTATATTGACACGCTATCCAAAAAATCAGTCAAAAAACAGGAAAGAAAAAACGGATTTGCATCTTGCGAAATCCGTTGGATGTGGTAGAATGTTTGTGTGCATAGCCATCCCGGTATGCACACGATTTCTAAAGGAGGGTTATTATGCCGACTATCGGCCTTTTCTTTAAACGTTTGTGGGATCGTATCTCTATGGCGTTGGGTGCCGACCGTATCAGCCGCGAATTCAAACAGTTCACGCTGATGCACGAGATCTATATCCTTGCCACAGTTGTTACACCGACGTTTGTCAACACGCTTTTGATGCGTGTTTCCGGAACCGAGGATATTTCCCTGCGTTATAATATTATACATTATCTCTTTATCGCACTTGCCACAATCCTTGCAGCCAAACTCCTGCACCATATTACGCGCAAGACAATGATCTCGATCGGCATCGCGCTTTCCATGGTCGTATATCTGATCGTTTTAACCTGTATGAACTTCGTCGATTCCATCTATTGGGTCGTCTCCGCGGTTCACGGCATCGCAACCGGTTTTTACTGGATCACGTATTCCGACGCGCTCTTACAGTACAGCACGGACGATAACCGCGACGTTTCCATTAACTTTGTCGGTATTTTCTCGGGAATGATCTCGCTGATCCTGCCGCTGTTTTCCGGTTATCTGCTCGATGTCTTTTCCGATCTCACCGGCTATTACATCCTCTTTGGCGTATGCGGTGCGATGGCTCTGCTTGCTGTATGGCTCGCTTCCCGCCTGGAATCCGAAAAAGTCGACCACGCAAAAACACAGTTCGGTCTTGTTTTGAAAAAGATGTATACGGAAAAAATGTGGTTCTTTGCGATCCATATGGACCTCCTCCGCGGTATCCGCGACGGTGCTTTCAGCTTTTTCTTAAACGTTCTGCTCTTTTCCATCGTCAGCAGTGAAGCGCTTGTCGGTGTCAACACATTCGTTGCAGGAACGGTTTCGATGGTTGCCTGTGCAATCGCCGGTCGTATTGTTCGTCCGCATAACCGCATGAAGCTGATGACGATCGCTGTTTCGATCCTGTTTGCGGTCGTTCTCCTGCTGTTCTGGCAGCTCAATCCGTTCACCGTCCTGCTTCTCTCGGCAACGAGCGCAGCACTCGGCGTATTCATCAGCAACCCGGTATCCACCTCGCTTTATACCGTTTTCGATAACTTCCCGGAATCTCTCTCGTACAAACGTGAGGTTCTTGGCATCAGCGAAGGATACAAAGACATCGGCCGTATCGCCGGTATTGCACTGATTATGTTCATGCCGGACGGTTCGTTCTGGTCGGTTCTGGCGCTTGCGCTTCTCGTTCTCTCGCAGTTTGTCACAATGATCTTTGCACGTACCACGGTAAAAACGGTGCATAAACTGAAAGCAAAATAAAACCGCATCAAGTTAAAAAAGCAGAATCGGCGAAAGCCGATTCTGCTTTTTATTTTGCCTGTATCACTCGAGCGTTACAACTTCCATCGGTTTCATCGTTACCGTTTTCGTGCGGTCGATACTGCCGTCTTTGTTGTAAACGGTGATCTCTGTGCTCTGCGCACCGCTGTACAGGTTCATCGCCAATACCACGCGGTGTCCGCTTTCATCCTCGATCAGTGAAGTGAAAATGTTGCGGTTGGACGATTTGACACACGGTTTTGCGCCCAGTTTGTCAAGCAGCAGTTCAAAGAATTCCGCCTGATCAAACGTCTTCATCAACCACTGTGTCGCAAGGTACATAACGCGGCCTTTTCCGCAATTTTTAGCAAAACCGAGGATATCCCCGGAATAAAGCTCCGTGCAGAGAACTTCGGCACCTTCCGGTACCTCATCCATGCCGTGCAGCGGTGTCATACCGTAAATACGGCCATATTCTTCGTTACAAACAACACAGGAACGGCCACGCGGTTTGCGCAGCACCGGATTTCCAAGATACTCGCGAAGAAGCGTGCACGGACGGTATTCATCGTCGAGTTCCGGCAGAGTTCCGACAATCAGAAGCTGACCGCCGGCTTCTGCGAAATCAATGAGTTTCTGCTGTGCTGCTTTCGACATAACGGTTGGCATCGGGACAACCAACGGACGGGTAAGGTCCGGTTGGCCATTGAGATTCATCAGTTCCGGTGCATATTTGGAACAGAACATCGTGTAGACGATGCCTTTTCTTGCGAAGTCCCAGCAGTCCGTACGCGAGAAAAACGCACTCTTATACTCTTCATCACGGCAGCGTGTTGCCTGCCATTCAAAACCGATCACGGCAGAACCGCGGCGGCCGCCGCGCTGAATCCAGCTGTGATCCTCCATGAATTTACCGAAGGTTTTCAGACTCTCATAAGTCGGATTGAGCGAGCCGTCCGCACGAACGTGTGCGTTATAATCGTAAATGCCGCAGGTGACACCGGTATTCGGGAAATTCGGACCGCCGGTGTAGACATAGTAGTTGACACCTTTCATACCCATCGCAAGATTCGTCATATAGCAGCAAAGCAGATCTTCCGGCAGAATCGGCGGTGTATCCGAAGGCGAACCGCCCGGCATCTCCATGACAGACGGCGGCATACCCATAAGACGCATCATTTCCATTGAATAGTAAACATGGATCGCATACTGCGGTGTCGGATTGTTCTGCGCCCAATGCTGTCCGAGTGTATAGTAATGATCGGAACCAAGCAGGAAATCCTCGCCCATCGCTTCGAGCGTTTCAAGGAACATGCTGTTCATCGTCGGATTCGCGGAGTTATGGCAAATCGGTGTGATAAGTCCGTCCTCACGCAGCCAGGAAGCAAGCAGCGCCAGATACTCACCAAGTGTGGTGTAGTAAAAATCGGCATAATCGCGCATGCGGCGGCAGATCAACGGGTCTTTGCGCTCCGCAGAAGTAACCGGAACAATCGCCGACCAGGAATCAGCCTGCAGACCGTACGCCTCATTGATCGATTCTAATGTGCCGTATTTCTTTTTCAGAAATGTCGGGTAGCGGCCGTCTTCCATGCCGATTCCCATCGTAACCGGATGGTAATCGATTGAGCCGAACCAGACATGGATACCGGAAACCTCGTTATCGACCTGTAAAAGAACAACAGGATCACCGATATACGGCTTTACCACCTCTGCAAATGCGCGGTAATAAATGCGGGCCTTCTCCAAAAACTTCGGATGCAGATACGACACCGATTCCGGATAAAATGCATTTCCGTCAATATCACGCGCCAGAATCTCCGGATACGTATCCAGAAGCCAATCCGGCAAACCGCCGTTTACAAGCTCGGAGTACTGATACGGGCCCGGACGCAGCAGAACTTTGATTCCGACCTCCTTTGCCGTTTCGAGAAAACGGATCAGATCGCGGTTTGGCACATCACCCCAGATGATTTTTCCTTCCTCCGGTTCGTGGATCAGCCACGGAACGTACGTTGCAAGACAGTTGCCGCCCGCTTCTTTAAAAAGCTCCATACGGCGTTTCCAGTCCTCGGCAGGAACGCGAAAATAATGAAATTCACCGCATACTAAAAACTGATCTTTTCCGTCGATCTTGAATCCGATTCTGTCAAACTGAAAGTTCTCCATAAAAAACACCTCACGGTTCATTTTTTCTTTCTGTCAAATTCCGCTTTATGCCAGCGGTGCGCTGAACGGGTAATCGATGACGATGCGGCCTTCTTCTGCATCACTGATGCCGGCATACAAATCAACCTTGCCATCTTCGCGCATCACAATACCGGACGTAAACGTACAGTCGACGAGAGAGGCACGTTTTACCGTACCGGCCGGATAACAGCTTCTTGTACCGATTATCTTGTTATCGGTAACTTCAAAAGTTTCCGGATCAAATTCAAAAGCCGTGTTCACATAGACCTGCAGCTCGCCGCTCTCCGTTTCTTTCAAAAAACTCTGGTGCGCGATCACGCCGAGTTTTCCGTTTTTGAGCAGATATACCTGGTTACATCCACCCCATTCTCCGTTTGCAAACAAGCCGGCGATCGGTTTGGCGTTCAAAATCACCTCGTCACTGAGTTCATCAAGCGAATGGATCGTCGTAAAACCGATCAGCGAACGGCTGCCGTAAAGTTTTTCGATCTCCTCGTTACGCGGACGGGAGAAAACACCGATCTTTCCGTTTTTCATATCGACCAGGCGGATATCCTTCATATAATCCGGTCCGGTCGTAAAATAATCGAGATCCTCAAGATCAGTACCGCGGTAAAAATAACCGTAATACGTATCGAGTTCGCCCATTCTCTTGCGGACATGTGTACCGCCAAGTACGAATTCACCCTGAATCATGGCGATAAACGGATCCTCCAGCTGATAGATCATCGTATCCGGCACGAGTGTATAGTCGTCCTCACCTGTTTTTTCGAACAACCGCATGATGGAGCGCGTCCAGTGTTCCAGTTTTTCGATGCGTCCGTAGATATATTCTTTTCCCTTCCATGTAAACGGGATGGAGCAGTTATAAACCGTCCAGCCATCCACACCGTGGAATGTGAGTTTATGACTCTCATAGACCTTTTCGCTGATCTGTTTTTCAAATTCGATTTTCTTTTGCTCGATATTCATCTTACCCCTCTTTTCTTTGACAAAACCGACTCTTCTTTCTTTATTATCACGGAGAGCGTACATCTTGTCAAGCAAAAAAGCACAAACAAAAAAGACATGAAGCCTGTCAAAGAACTCCATGTCTTTCTTCTACTTTTCTTTATCCTGCTGTTTCATCTGCCGTATGATACGCTGCACACTCTTGGGAGAGAGAAAGTACCGGTCAGCCAAATCTTTTGTTCGGACACCGCCGAGGTATCCGCGGTAAATTGCCTCATTGCGGCGCTCCAGTTCGGTTCGCGTTGCTGTTGCAGAACCCCATTCCTTCTTTTTCTGGATCACCCGCGGGATATACAGATATGTTCCGTCGACATATTCCTGCACTTCCTCGAGAAGCTTTTTCGGCAGGACGTGTGTTGCTTTTTTGTACTGCATGATGCTGTTGCTCCTATACTGAAAATTCTTCTCAACAGCAAAGGCTATCCGCAACACATATTCACTTTTTCGCTGCGACAGCCTTTACTTACGCTGTATGATGGTGAAAATCAAGCATTTTCGAAAAAGCCTCCTTTAAAGATATTGCAACTCACATTCAGTATAAATGTTTCCGGACAAAATAACAACCGCAACTTTGTTTCGGGTACAAAGTTGCGGTTATAGATGAATTATTTCACTTTCGGCATCTCCGTCATACGAAGTTTTGCACAGCCGTACGGGATCAGTTCCACTTCTTCCATTTCACCGATTGCGCGGTTCGACACCGGCGTTTTATCGGCAACCGAATCGTATCCGTCGGCAAGTTCCCATTTTACCGGCGCAAGCTTCGTTTTCAGCATAACGCGCGGTGCTTTCGAAGAAAAAGGAATCGCATCGCCCGGTTTTTCGATGACTTCAAAAACATCGGAAGCAAATCCGCGATTCCACTCGCGCTGCGGCGAAAGTTCGTAATCGCAATACGGGAATTTGCGTTCCACGCGTGCACGCTCATACTCGAACATTTTATAGGTCGGGTTGAGGTTCAGCGCATAGACAAGCGCGCCGTATTCAACGGTTTTCAAGCCAAACGGACGATTTTTCATCACCGGTTTTGTATCAAGAGCGATCTCGATCACCTCAGTACCGTTCCATTCACGGTTAAGCAGAACGTATGCCTTTTTGCCGATCGATTCGCCGTTTACGCGTACATCCTTCGCCCAAGACGGAATGCGAATTTTCAGCGCAAATTTCGTCGGTGCGGATGTTTCGACCACATAGCGGCAGGTATGACGGAACGGATATTCGCTTTCTGCCGTTACCGTTACTGCCGCACCGTTCATCGTTGTTTCGAGTTTTGCCGGAAGCAGGCTCGTTGCAACAATTGTATTTTTCTCTTGCAGGAAAGTGAACATCGCAAGCTTCGGCCAGCCCTGATTGAAGTTTGCCGTACAGCAGCCAAAACTCGGTTCCAGGCCGAACAGATGCGCATCTGAGCTGTTAGTGCGGAAGAAGGACTTGCCCGGGAAAGCGCGGCATTCGATCTGATTGACCTGCTGATCATACTGATGTGTCCACATATCGTCGCTGATCGTAGCCGGAAGCGCGTTGAAAGCCGCTCTTTCAAGACGATCAAGCCATACCGTTTTGCCGGTACTCAGATACAGCTGCTCACAGGAATACATCAGCTCAACGACCGAGCAAAGTTCCGTACCCTGATTATTCGCGACACCGGAGAGACATTCGTCACCGGTGAACGTACCAACCGCCGTACCGTTATATCGTTCGAGAATTCGCCAGAGGCGATCCGCTTCGCCGGTGTATTTTTCACCGAACAGGCGGCAGCAGAGCGCTTCGTATTTAAACATCATACCGAGGTTGACGATATGCGTTTCGTACATCCAGTAATTAAGCGGGCGCTCCCATTTCTTTGTAAATTCCGGATAATTTGCGCCCTGTTCCCGCAGCAGATGACCGGTTTCCATGATCCAGTCCTCCGGCTGTTTTTCCTGCAAAAAGCACAGCGGAATCAGCGCTTCAAACCAGCGGAATTTACCCCAGTTAAAGAGTGTTGCTTCTCCGTTTTTGAGCATGCTGTGCAGGTTTTTCATCATTTTGCGAAGCACCTGCTCTACGCGCTCTTCCTTTGTGAAGGAGTAGTAAAGTGCCAAAACTTTACCGAGCAGAAATACCGCCCACAGGTCATATTCGCTGCGCGGGGTATCGCCGTTTGGACAGAGCCAGCCATCTTCGCCCTGACGGTCCATGATCGCATCCATATAGCGTTTAGCACGTGCGATCATATCCGCATCTTCCAGCAGATATGCCAGCGGAATGAAGCCGTCCAGCCAGTACGGAACACGTTCCCAACCGTCACGGTCACCGCCGATCCATGCACTGTCGCGGACATCCGGCCAGACTTTATCCAGATTGCCGGAAAGGCCGTTTGCCTGAATGATCAGCTGGTCTTTCAGCCAGCCGTGCGGCTTGATCTGCGGATAGTCAAACAGTTTTAACATCTTATTCCTCCGCAACATCCCACCAGAACGCCGCCCACAGCAGTTCATCACTTGCTGCAGTAAACCAATGCTGCGCATTCGCAGGAATGCCGATAACATCGCCGGCAGTAACGGTTTTTACTTCGCCGTCAACCATCATCTCGCCCGTACCGGAGAGAACAACATACATTTCTTCGGTCGGGTGCGCGTGTTCTTCCATCGTTTGTCCTTTGGTAAGATAACCGAACGCGTGGCCAAACGGCGTTTTCAGATTCTCGGTTACAACCGCATCAGCAAGCAAGGTGCCGTTATGACCGCTCTGTGCTGTTTTCGGATCAAAGCGTTTGACGACGATCTCATCACCGAACGGCTCGGCACCGTCGATGTGATCCCACCAGAGAGCCGCCCAGGTATACGGCGCCTCATCGTGATCGGTGCAGAGCATCGTATGATAAACATTCGGCGGAATCATAACGATATCACCGGCTTTTACCTGTTTGATGCGTCCGCCGACGGCAACATATCCGCTGCCGGAAGTGACGATATAGATTTCATCAGTGGCATGAGCATGACCAGCCATGCAACGATTGTTCAACAGATAGCCATATGCGTGCAGAAATGGTGCGTGCATCCCCGGCGGCACAACATCGGCGGCAAGAATGGTACCTTCATGCGAAGCGTACGCGTGATTCGGATCAAAGCGATCAATATTCATAGAAAAAATCCCCTTTCTTTTTTTCGATCAAATGAGCTCTGCGATGCTCCAGCTGTTAAGCGAAAAATCAAGCGCGAGAACGCCGTCAGCATCTACCGTGAATACCGTTTCACGCAGAACTTCACCCTGCTCACGCAGTTTTGCAGCCTGTTCGCGGGTCGGCTCGGTCGGTGCGCCCATTTCATTCCAGAGTGTTACTGCGATATCCTCTTTGCAGAGCGTTTTGAGCGTATATGTATCACCCGGGTTGAGACCTTCGATGCGGAAGCTGTACGCTCTGTCTTCTTCAAAACGCTGGCAGTCGATCGCGATCTGCTGGTCCGGGAAAATAGACATCGGGACAGTATCCTTGTATCCATCCGGATAGTTATAGAAGTTTGCAGCAAGGCGTGTGCCTTTTTTAGTAAAGAAGTAGCCTTCTCCTTTTTCAAGGAGTTCATCGCCGAGATCTTCCATCATGCGGTATGCGTGATACGTCGGTTTTTTGACACCCTGCATCGTAATTGTGCCGAAGCCGCCGTGGAAGGCTTTCGGGCCTGCACCGAGTTCTTCAAACACATCGGTGAATACCCAATAAGACAGCGAGTCAACGAGACCGATGCAGTTCAGGTTGCTGCGCATAACGTATGCCGCAGCCGGGAGATAATCGTGGCTGTAGTCACGGCTGGACGGACTCGTGCTCCATTCGGTCAGATGAATCTCCGCATTCGGGAACGCACTCTCGGCGATTACACCTTTCAGCCACAGGATATCGTCTTTGAGCGAGTCTTTATAGCGGGTGCGGCCGCTGATCTTGCCGTTGGTATCAAATGCAAAGTCCGTTGGATACGGATGGGTGGAAACGAAATCTGCCGGCAGATTCTCCTGCTCACAAAACGCCAGGAACTCTTTGATCCACGCGCCGTGCCAGGAGAGCGTATTCAGATCGTCGACTTTAAACGTAATATGCGCATCAAAATCTTCGCGGTCGCCATCGAAACGGGTATCCGGAACGAAGTTCGAAGTTGCCGGACCACCAACGCGAAGCTGTGCGTCAACACCTTTTAACGCATTTGCCGTTACGCGGTACAGCTCAAAATACTGCGTACGCGTACCGCTCCAGAAGTTGATATTCGGCTCATTCCATACTTCAAAATACCAGTTGCGCACTTCTTCCACGCCGTAACGAGAAACCCAGTGCTCGGTAACGCGGCGGATCAGCTCGCCCCATTTATTGAAATCGTTCGGCGGGCAGGCGCAGCTGTTCCACCAGAAAATGCGGTTATCATCACTCGCGAGCGGCTCCGGCATAAAGCTGAACTCGATAAACGGGCGGATACCGGTATCAAGCATCGCATCAAAAAGTGCATCGATATACTGGAAATTGTATACCGGCACGCCGTTTTCCTCTTTATAGACATGCATATCTTCGTGGAAAAGACCGTGGAAACGCAGATAACGGAATCCGCAGGTGTCTACAACGGTTTTCAGGTGCTGCTGCCAGTCCGCACGCAGACCTTCGTTCGCGCGGCCGGCACCTACGCAGTTCGACCAGTAGTGATTCAGTTTTTCCGTTTCCTTCGCAAAATTGATTACCATAACAATCCTCCTCTTATTCGCCGCTTTCCACCGAGAAAGCCAGCAGATCATAAACCGCTTCGACGCACTTTTCATCACAAAGCGGTAAAATATCGGTTACCTCTTCGCTCGGGATATCTTCGCGCGTCGGCAAAAGCCGCGGCGCACCCGTGCGCAAAACAAAACGGGAGATCGAATCGATTGCCGTCATAAAAAGATATTCTTTCTCTTCACTGCCGTTTACGGAAAGTGTAAAGCGGTGACTCGGACAATCTGCGGTGATTTCGAGTGTTATCGGTTCATTTGCCCGATACGTGTAAAAAGGAACGACTGCCGTCTGTCTGATACAGAGTTCTCCGCCTTTTCGTAAAAGAATACGGACACCCGGTGTTCCTTTTTCATCCTGCAGTTCGATATAAAGTTCGCCGTGTTCATCCTGATGCGGCAAAACGGTGCAGGTGATTTTTTGCACTGCATCATCACAGAGCACACGCTCGGCTTTGGCATAATCGTATCGGTCAAAATCGCGCAGACGGAGCACGCCGTCTTCCGCGGTGACCGGTGCCCATTTCGGCGAATACACGGTAAACGAATCATATCCGCTTGTGAAATCGGCACGGAAAGCACGTGCGGTTTCTGTTCCTGTGATCGGAACCGGGAGTACCGCAATCCATACGTCCTCTTTGTTCACCGTATACGCAATACAGAGTTTATCCTTCGGGCGTTCGATGCCTTCCGCTATACCGCGCATATACTGCGGACCGAAATCTTTCCAATAGCCGCCAAAGCGCATCGGCGGAACCTCGCCATGGACGAGATGCATATCGGAAAACGCAATGCCGTCATCCGAGATCGTGACACAAAGCGGCCAGCGGTGCGTCGATTCCATCGTCGGGTCGTAGAGCATCGCAAAACGGCCGTCATCGGTCTTTTGCGCCCACACTTTCTGTCCACTCATGACAAGCGAAGGCGAAACCGTGACAGGCGTCCACGTTTTTCCGTTATCATCGCTGCGTGCGGTTCGCGCGTGTTTCCACATACCGATGATCGTTTCCTCATCGATATGGTACCAGCAGAACGCCTGATTGCTCTTGTCGCCGTGTTTGATCTGAATGATATCGCTTTTATCTCCGTTTTCCTCGGCCCACTGCTGGGTTGCAAGGCGGTCGGCAAGCAGTTCTTCACAGCAAGCGATGAAGCTCTTATCCGGCGATTCGGTGTAAAGCGGATACAAAAGCAGTTCTTTCGTCCAGCCGGCCTGCCAGCACGGAAAGATGAAATAGATCGGGCCCATCGTTCCGTCCGGATAAAGCTCGCGGATCACGCGGCCGATGCCCTGATGATCCCATGGAACACGCCAAGGTTCGGGAGTAAAGCCGTAGAAGCCGAGGAGCATCAACCGGTCGCTCTTCGTGCGGTAAAAGCCGACGCGCTGATGGATGCACGCATACGTTGTGCCGTCAAAAACGTGTGTGCCGCCCTTATAGTGATCGATCGAACAAGGTGGAATCTTATACTCCGGGAAAACGACCTGAAAGTCGTTCCAGTTCATACCGTCAGCGGACGAAGCGAGGATACTCTGTCCGGCACCGGTGTGCTCACTCATCGGGTTTGAGAAATAATGAAGCAGATATTTGCCTTTCCAACAAGCTAAATCCGCGCCGTGCTTATACGTGCCGCCGACACCGTCATCCCATTCCGGATGGGTGCGGTTTGCGCGCGTGACCTGAAAACAGCCAGCGCCTTTTACCGGCGGAAGCTGACCGTGGTGATAGTCGCAGTTGGGTTTTCGTTCGCCGGTATAATGCGGCAAACGGGATTTATCCATAACGTTTCCTCCTTTACGGACGGATTATAGGTTGTCTTTGATAAACGATGCCGTGAAATATTCGTGCTGCGGAAGCGAGAAGATATGTTCCTCGTATCCCACTGTACGCAGTTTGAGCTGAACACTCATAAACGCCGGTTTGTCCGCAAATTCCGGCAGCGGATCAACCGGCAAAATGTATTCCTGTGTTCCGTACGCATAATCCGGACCGTCGATCGTGAGGATGATCGCGTAAAACTCCGGATATCCCATCGTAAAGTACGAAGGATATGCCTCCTCGCCGCTGAGTTCTTCAACCGGGAGCGAGAACAGAAGCTTAACGTATTCTTTGCCGAGTTCCGTTTCGGTGATATCGAACCGCTCGTTTACCTGACTGTAAAACGGCGGATACGATGCTGTTACACCTTCTGCATCACCGCCGCAGAAAGCGAGTTCGATTTTTGCGACCCGTTTGGGTGAATCCAGTTTCATCAGCGAAGCCACTGTAACAGGCTGCCAAAAAAACATAACACAAAACACCGCACACAGCAAAGCGACCGCAGCCGCAGCAATACGAAAGATCATTTTTTGACGCACAAAATCACCTTCTTATTATTCTTATTATACCTGTAAACCCTATAAAAAGGAAGTACATCTTGCATTGAAATTGAAAAAACATTATAATAAACAGAGCACGAAAAATCACTTCCGGAGGATATCCCATGCTTTTGCTCACTGCGGAAAATCTGCATAAAAGTTATACGGAGCGCCGCCTGATCGACGGTGTTTCCTTCTCGATAAACAGCGGCGAAAAAATCGGCATCATCGGTGTAAACGGCACCGGCAAATCGACGCTGTTAAAACTCCTTTCCGGCGAGCTCACCGCCGATGAAGGCTCGATCACGACCGTTTCCGGCTTAAAAGTCGCCTATCTGCCGCAATCGCCGCGCTTCGGCGAAGGCTTTACCGTTTTGCAGCAGGCAATGCTGCACGCGGCGAAAATGCAGCACGAGACCACCGAACACGAGTGCCGCGCAATGCTCGGCAAACTCGGTCTCACCGATATGGACGCACCGGCTTCGCTTCTCTCGGGCGGTCAACAGAAGCGTCTCGCCATCGCATCAGTTCTCGCCGCGCCGTGCGATCTGTTGATTTTGGACGAGCCGACGAACCATCTTGACAGCGACACGATCGAATGGCTGGAACAGCGCCTCACCGCCTTCCGCGGCGCGGTATTGATGGTCACGCACGACCGCTATTTCCTCGACCGCGTCTGCAACACGATTTTTGAGATCGATCGCGGCAAACTCTATCGCTATGACGAAGCGAATTACAGCCGTTTTCTCGAAAAGAAAGCAGAACGTTTACAGTCGGAGTTGGCATCGGAGCGCAAACAGCAGGCGCTCTACCGCAAAGAGCTCGCATGGATCATGCAGGGCCCGAAGGCACGCGGTACAAAACAGCGTTTTCGTGTAGAGCGTTTTGAAGACATGAAAAATGCGCCGAAAGCCGCAGAAAGCGGCACGATGGCGATGAATACGCTTTCTTCCCGTCTTGGCAAAACGATTATTGAAGCCGAAGGTCTCTCCAAATCTTTCGATGGTGTTCCTCTCTTCTCCGATTTCTCCTATACCCTTCTCCGAAACGACCGCATCGGCATTATCGGCCACAACGGATGCGGCAAAACGACACTGATGCGCGTTTTGTCCGGTGTTTTGCCGCCGGACAGCGGAACGCTGAAGATCGGACAGACCGTAAAGATAGGTGCCTTTACACAGAATAACGCACCGCTTGATCCGAACCAAAAGGTATACGACTATATTGCGGACATTGCACCGAGCGTAAAAACAACCGAAGGAACGCTTTCTGCCGCACAGATGCTTGAACAGTTCCTTTTCCCGGGCGAATTACAGCAGATTACGATCGGACGCCTTTCCGGCGGTGAACAGCGCCGTCTCTATCTGCTTTCCGTTTTGATGGAATCGCCGAACATTCTCCTTTTGGACGAGCCGACAAACGATCTCGATACACAGACGCTCACCATTCTGGAAGATTACCTCGAGCGCTTCGACGGCGCAGTTATCACAGTTTCGCATGACCGATACTTCCTCGATCACGTCGCTTCCTTCCTGTTCTCTTTCGAAGACGGACAGATCCTTCCGTACGTCGGCGGATACAGCGACTATCTCGCCGCAAAAACAGCACGTGAAGAAGAGGAAAAAGCTGCCGCTGCCGTGGTAAAAGAGAAAAAGCGCGAGCAGCGCCATGAGGAAAAACTGCGCTTTTCCTTTAAAGAACAGCGTGAGTATGAGACGATTGACGCGGACATCGCCGCTTTAGAGGAAAAAGTCGCGCAGATTGAGCACGATATTCTCTGGGCAGGCAGTGATTATGCCAAACTGCAGACCCTGCTTTCTGACAAAGAGGCCGCCGAAGAAGCACTTGCCGAAAAAATGGAGCGCTGGGTTTACTTAAATGACCTTGCTGAACGAATCGAAGAACAAAACCGTAAATAACGCATTCGCCCGGTACCGATAAACGGTACCAGGCGTTTTTTGTGAGTTTGCATCAATCTGAAAGCTTCAAGTTGAAACATCCTTGTGCGCTTTGTTTCTTGACGAAAAAGGACGCAATCTGTATAATTAGGTTTACACTTCCGGTTTACATCTGTAAACATAAGTATTTACAATTTGGAGATGTGAAAATGAAAGTAAAGGAATTTCTGAAAAAGAAAGATATCGTTTTTTCCGGTAAACGATACGGTATTGATGCTCTCAGTGCTATGGCACAAGGCCTTTTCTGCTCTCTGCTGATCGGCACCATCGTCAAAACGCTCGGTCAGATGCTGAGTCTGCCATTTCTCATCGAAGTTGGTACGTATGCATCTGCAATGAGTGGTCCGGCTATGGCAGTTGCAATCGGTTTTGCATTACATACGCCGCCGCTCGTCCTCTTCTCTCTGGCAACTGTCGGTTACGCCGCAAACGCACTCGGTTCCACAACGTTGGACGGCAAAGCAGGTGCAGGCGGTCCGCTCGCTGTATTTATTATCGCCATCGTTGCAGCAGAATGCGGAAAACTCGTCTCGAAAGAAACGAAAATTGATATTCTTGTAACGCCGCTTGTCACAATCCTCTCGGGTGTCGGTCTTGCGGCTCTCATCGCACCGGCAATCGGTACGGCCGCTTCTTCCATCGGCGGTTTCGTTGAATGGGCAACTGTACTTCAGCCGTTCTGGATGGGTATTCTCGTTTCCGTTGTTATCGGTATCACGCTTACACTTCCGATTTCCTCGGCGGCGATCTGTGCGGCGCTCGGTCTCACCGGTCTTGCCGGCGGTGCCGCTGTTGCGGGATGCTGTGCACAGATGGTGGGCTTTGCAGTTCTCTCTTTCCGTGAAAACCGTTGGGGTGGCCTTGTCAGCCAGGGTCTCGGCACCTCGATGCTGCAGATGGGCAATATCGTAAAAAATCCGCGCATCTGGATCCCGGCTATTCTCACTTCCGCTATCACCGGTCCTCTTGCAACCTGTCTGTTCAATTTCCAGATGAACGATCCGTCCGGCGGTGTGGCTTCCGGTATGGGTACTTGTGGCATGGTCGGTCCGATCGGTGTTTATGCAGGCTGGGTCAACGATGTTGCAACGGGTGCAAAAGCGGCAATCGGTGCAATGGATTGGATCGCAATGCAGCTTCTTTGCATTGTTCTTCCGGCGGTACTGACCTGGGCATTCGGTCTTTTCTTCCGCAAAATCGGTTGGATCAAAGAAGGCGACTTAAAACTCTGATTTCTATTCACTCCATGCTAAACCTGAAAAATCCCGATACGGAATTTTCCGTATCGGGATTCTTCGTCTATCCTATTCGTACATAAAAGAAAACAGGCAAGTTCTGCACTTGCCTGTTTATTCTCTGTTTTATTCCGGTTCTTTTTCGCCTTTTCCGGATTCTTCATCGCCTTCTTCAGAAGACGTCTCTTTGGAAGACTCTTCATCGGCCGGCTCCTCAACTTCCGGTTTCTCAACGATTACGATCTTGGAACGAACGATTTCAAACGCTTTACGGGACTGTGCGTCCGTTTCAAGCTTCAGCTCCTCGATTTCCTCGAGCGTACCAACTTCAACCTCATAGTCCGGTTTTACACCAACACCCTCGAGATCGGTTCCGTTCGGCGTAGTGAAGCGGGATACGGTGATCGAAAGCGCACTGCCGTCTTTCAGCGGACGCATTTCCTGCATTGCCGCTTTACCCATCGTCTGTGTACCGACGATCGACGCTTTACCAAACTCACGGAGAGACTCCGCAAAATACTCAGCTGCACAGCCAGTTCCGCCATCGACAAGCACAGTCATCGGCAGTTCGATGGAGTATGCATCGGAAGTGCCGGTTCCGCGAACCGTTCCGTCAGCCAGATAAATCTGACCGAAATTGCCGCTGGAAACCAGCAGATTCAATGCTTCGTTTGCTGCAGTGATCGAATCGCTGTTGCAGCCGCGTACGTCAAAAATCAGGCCGTATGCGCCGCGCTCCATCAGATCCTCAACGGTGTTTTTAAACTGGCTGTATGTTGCGGCTTTGAACTCGTGGATCTTAATATAACCGACGTGGTCGTAAAGGAAGCCTTCAACCAAAACATCGCGTAATGTGATGCGCTGCAGTTCTTTGGTAATATCTTCGCCGTCACGGCGGTAAACGACCGTTACTTTCGTGCCGACGTCGCCTTTCAAGAGCTGCTCGCCGCGTTCAAGAGAGAGCGTATTGAGATCCGTTCCATCAACGGAAATCAACAGGTCGCCGCGCTGGATATCATTCTGCTCTGCCGGAGAGTTTTCCTGTACAGAGAGAACTTTAAGATAACCGGTTTCATCTTTTTTCAGCGTAACGCCGATCGAAACACGCTGACCTGCCTGCTCCTGGCGCATTGTTTCATACTGCACTTTGGTATAATACACCGCATATTTATCACCGATACCGTACATATAGCCGGTCGCGATCATATCGTTCAGTGTCTCTTTATTGATGTTCTCTACACCGTAGAGATTCTGGCGGACCTCTGCGTCGATGTTGCTGATCTTCTGATACATTGCTTCGCGTTCGTTAACATTCGAAACCATTGTATTGAAGTAGTTAAGCGCAACCATCATTGTGATGCAGAAGGTGATTCCGGCAACAACAATCATAAACGTGATTGCTGCACCGAGAGAAATTTTCTTGTTCATAATCTACCTCCGAAGTTCGGATTTCGCCGGTTACATTCAAAACGGTTACATATTCCGGCGGAATGATGTAACCGTTTCTGCCGTTAACCCGGCCGTTTTACATAATTGAGCGGATTCTTCTTCACGCCGTTTACACGAACCTCAAAGTGTACGTGGTTACCGGTGGAATTACCGGTCGTGCCGATTCCGGCGATTGTCTGTCCCTGTCTGACGTATTGACCGACACTGACATCGATACGGCTGCAGTGTGCATAAATCGTTGCATATCCGTTGCCGTGGTCGATCAGAACGTGCCAACCGTAGCCATAATCAAGTTTTGCAACCTTAATGACTTTGCCTGCATCTGCAGCTTTGATATTCTCACCGGAATAACCCGGAATATCGATACCTTCATGATAGTTCGGTTTGCCGCGCAGCGTGCGCCAACCGAAATAAGAAGAAATATACGAACGGGTTGGTACCGGCCATTTCAGAACGCCGCTGCCATACGCCGGTTTGCCGCTCTCCTGCTGGAGGAGTTCCTGAATCTCACGCTCGTTGGCTGCGATTTCGTTCTTATATTTCTCGATATTTGCAAGATACTGTTTGTTTGCCGCGTTGATGGAGTATTCAAGCGCCTCGGATTTCTTATAAAGTGCTTCAACTTCTGCGAGTTTTGCATCAACTTCCGCTTTCGATGCGTCCAGATCTTCCATCTGTGCATCGAGTTCCGCCTTCAGTCTCTCGTATTCTTCCATAACTTCGCGCAGTTCGGAGATAACCTTCTGATCCTCTTCGGAAATACGTTTGAGGATCTCACTGCGGCTTAAGAAATCGGAGAAGCTCTCCGCACTGAGCAGAGCGGACAGTGTGGAGGAAGACATACTCGTGATGTACATACGGCGAAGGCGCGATTCGAAGAGTTCCTGGCACTCTTTAATCTCTGCCGTCTTTTCTTCGATATTCTTTTCCTGCTCTTCGATCTTAACGTTCAGTTCGTCGATCTTTGTCTTATACAGCGAGATCTGCTGCTCAAGATTTACGATCTGATCCTCATACTGCTCCTGTTTTGCCTGTTCGCTTGCAAGAGCGCCTTTATTGGAGTTGATCTTATTCTGCAGATCGGCGATCTGATCATCGAGTTTATCGATGGCATTTTCATAATCCGACACACTCTTAGCCTCAGCAGAGGAAGGCATTGCGTCAAGCGGTGCGCAGAAAAAGAGAGCGGTAATCAAAACAGCCATAACAAGCGCTATTTTTTTCACGCCGATTCTCTGAATCGTTTGCATAAACGTCTCCTTTCTTTCGTCGGGGATAAGGGTGAATGGATTAAACTTTAATGTGGTTGCGGATACTGATCAAGCTGCCGAATACGCCGAGAACGGTGCCAGTTACGCCAAAGAACAGCGCCAGCCACGGTGCAATCGTCGCAAACGGAATCAGGCTGTCAAACGCCGACTCCAGCCAGTAAGAGGTCATACCTTCGGTGAATGCCTGAATCAGATATGCATAGCCGGCCCAGATCGCAAAGAATGCGACCGCAGCGGAAATCAGGCCAAGGGCGAAGCCTTCAACCACAAACGGAATGCGGATAAAGGAATTGCGCGCACCGACAAATTTCATAATATTGATCTCTTTGCGGCGAGTGAAAATCGTTGCACGGATCGTATTCGAAATGATGACCAGCGAGATAACCGCCAGTGCAATGATGATGACCAGACCGAGGGTGCTGACCGTGTCCTGAATATAAGTAAGCGTGTCAGCAACTTCGCCGGAAGCATTGACAAGATCGACATTCTCAAGCTTGCTGAGTGCTTCCTGCGTTTCCTGCGTCTTTCTGATGTCATGCAGCGTTACAATAAAAGTATCCGGGACCGGATTGGACTCCGGATCGATGCCGTCCAAAAGGAAGCTATCCTCGCCGAACTGCACCTTCAAATTTTCGAGACCCTGCGTACGGGTGACAAGCTCAACGCCGCTGACGTTTTTGTTGGCACGAATTTCTTCTTCTGTCTGCGCCAGCTGGTCATCGGTGACACCTTCCACCATAAATACGCACATCTCGCTCTGCGTTTCCACGTAATGAACAATGCTGTTGACGTTGATCGTGAGCAAAAATGCCACGCCGACAATCAAAAGACAGGTCGTTAAAACGCCGACGGAAGTCAGCGACATAACACGGTTGCGCCAAAGGTTGCGAAAACCTTCTTTAATCAGATAACGGAGGCCGGACATTCTCATTTTGCTGTCGCCTCACCTTCTACGAACTCGTCTTTCACAACGGTACCGTTTTCGATCGTAACGATGCGGCCGCCGAAATGACGTACCATCTCATGATCGTGCGTTACCATGATGATCGTGGTGCCGCACTGGTTGATACCTTCAAGCAGCTCAACGATCTCATACGAAAGTTCCGGGTCAATATTACCCGTCGGTTCGTCTGCGATAATGATCGGCGGATCGTTGACCAGCGCGCGTGCCAGTGCGACACGCTGCTGTTCACCGCCGGAAATTTCATGCGGTAACCGCTTTGCCTTTTTTTCCAGTCCCATCAGATTCAAGATGTACGGAACACGGCTGCGGATAACCTTGGTCGGAGTATCGGTAACACGCAGGCTGAAAGCGACGTTTTCATATACCGTCATATTCGGAATCAGACGGAAATCCTGAAAGACGACACCCAGTTTGCGGCGATAATCCGGAATGCGCCGTTGTTTCAAACGACCAACATTGACACCGTCAACGCTGACGATACCGCTGGTTGCGATTTTTTCGCGGAGCAGCAGTTTGATAATCGAGCTTTTTCCTGCGCCGGATGCACCTACAATAAAGACAAACTCCCCTTTGTCAATATGCAGACTCAGATCATTCAGCGCCGAAGTCTGTCGGTCGTATTTTAAAGAAACGTGACTTAAATCTATCATAGCCTCTCTCTCCCAATCCTTGCTTCTGCGTATGATAAGTCACAAGTTGCTATCTTTCCTGCTCTTAGTATTTGGTCGGAACAGCAGTCAGATATTTTTTGACCATCAGTGCGATTTTAAATACGATCGCGTGATCGAATTCGCGCAGGTCCAGACCGGTAAGTTTCTTGATTTTTTCAAGACGGTAGACCAGCGTATTTCTGTGTACGAACAGTTTTCTGGACGTTTCGGAAACGTTCAGGTTGTTCTCAAAGAACTTGTGGATCGTAAACAGTGTTTCCTGATCCAGCGAGTCGATCGAGCCGTGTTTGAACACCTCGTTCAAGAACGAAGTGCACAGCGTGGTCGGCAGCTGATAAATCAGGCGGGCAATGCCCAGGTTTTCATAGCAAATGATATTCTGCTCGGTATCAAACACTTTACCGACTTCCAAAGCAATCTGTGCTTCTTTGAAAGAACGTGCCAAATCTTTAACACCGGTAACAGTGGTACCGATGCCGACCGCAGATTTGGTGTAGAATTCCGAACTGAGCGTATCAACGATCGAGCCGGCGAGTTTTTCCAGATCGCGCGCTTCGATGCCGCTCTTGGTCTCTTTAACCAGAACGATATCGCTCTCATTGATCGTAAAGACGTAGTCTTTCTGTTTGTCCGGGAAGAGGTTCTGAATTACGTCGTAAGCAGACACCTCGTTGGTGGACAGGATACGAATGAGAAGAGCAACGCGGCTGACGTCATTGGTGAAATGCAGTTCGCGCGCTTTTACATAGATATCACCCGGCAGAATATTGTCGAGAACGACGTTTTTGATAAAGTTGTTTTTATCGTAACGCTCGTCGTAATACTGTTTGATGCTCATCAAAGAGATTGCAATCAGCTGCGCGAATTTCGATGCCTGATCGTCAATACCCTCAACAAAAACAGCGTATTCCGGTTTTGCCGGCGAGCCGAACGGTTTGTAGCTGTAACCGTCACGAACGAAGATATCGCTCGACTCAAGCAAATCCAGCGCAATGTAATCGTTGGTCGTGCCGATCTTGGAAAGCTCGCTGCACGCAATAATAGTTGCGGTATCATCCACAACACCGATTACACGGTTGACGCTGTCGCGCATCTGATGAACTACACCCTGGAACAATCTGTTGGACATAATAAATAACCTCTCTTCACAACGGAATAGTCGGAAAAATAGATAAAACTACTTAGTATTATTTTACCGAAAAATGGCGGATTTTGCAACAGAAAAGTTCATCTTTTTAACCAAAAAGAAAAAATTACGCGAAAATTTTATTTTCGTCGCCTCAACTTGTTACAAATTGTAACATATTCAGCGTGATTTTGTGTGAACAAATCGTGAACAAACCGGAAAAAGCAGAAATTTCCGGCCGTTTTCTTTATTTTCGCTTAAAAAAACAACCGGACGCAAAGCGTCCGGTTGTAATATCCTGTTCGGAATTCTTATTTGATCAGGCTCTCGCCGTCCATTTCGGCCGGTTTTTCGAGACCCATGATTGCCAGCATCGTCGGAGCGATGTCGGCAAGTCTGCCGCCTTCGCGCAGCTCAGCATCCATGCCGCAAACAACAAACGGTACCGGGTTAGTGGTGTGAGCGGTGAACGGAGAACCGTCCGGCTCATACATTTTATCCGCGTTGCCGTGGTCAGCGGTGATCAGTGCTACGCCGCCGTTTGCGAGAATTGCATCAACGGTTTTGCCAACGCAGGTATCAACTGCTTCAACAGCAGCTTTTGCTGCATCGAATACGCCGGTATGACCAACCATATCGCAGTTTGCGTAGTTGAGGATGATAACGTCGTATTTGCCGGAGTTGATGCGTGCAACAACTTCGTCACATACTTCGTAAGCACTCATCTCCGGTTTCAGGTCATAGGTTGCAACTTTCGGAGAGTTAATCAGTGCACGGTCCTCGCCTTCAAAGGTAGCCTCAACGCCGCCGTTGAAGAAGAAGGTTACGTGTGCATATTTCTCGGTCTCTGCGATGCGCAGCTGGGTCAGACCTTTTTTCGCAATGTACTCACCGAAGGTGTTGGTGAGAGACTGCGGTTTGAAAGCAACATCAACGTTCGGCATCGTTGCGTCGTACTGAGTCATGCAGACAAAGTACAGCGGGAAACGACCGTTTTTACGCTCAAAGCCGGTGAATGCATCGTCAACGAACGTACGGGTGATCTCGCGGGCACGGTCCGGACGGAAGTTGAAGAAGATAACGCTGTCGTTTGCAGCGATCGGTTTGCCGCCTTCGATAACAGCCGGAACAACGAATTCGTCGGTAACGCCGTTGTCGTAGGAGTTCTTCATTGCGCAGATGCCGCAAGCGAATTTATCGCCTTCACCGTATACCATTGCGTCGTATGCTTTGCCTACGCGCTCCCAACGGTTGTCGCGGTCCATTGCGTAGTAACGGCCCATGATGGTGGAGATTTTGCCTACGCCGATCTCTTCCATGTTTTTGATGAGGTCAGCAACGAAATCTTTGCCGGAAGACGGCGGAACGTCGCGGCCGTCCATGAAGCAGTGAACGTAAACTTCGGTCAGGCCTGCGTCTTTTGCCATTTTGATCAGACCGTAGAGGTGAGAGTTATGGCTGTGTACGCCGCCGTCGGAAAGAAGGCCCATCAGGTGAAGAGCGGAGTTGTTTTTGCGGCAGTTTTCAAGAGCTGCAGCAAAAGCCTCGTTTGCAGTAAAGCCGCCATCGCGCATTGTTTTGGTGATGCGGGTCAGCTCCTGATATACGATACGGCCTGCGCCGATGTTGGTGTGACCAACTTCGGAGTTACCCATCTGGCCATCCGGCAGACCAACGTCCATACCGGAAGCACCGATCTGGGTTTTCACACTCTGCGCAAAGATGCGGTCGATGTTCGGAGTAGCCGCTGCGTCGATCGCATTGCCGTAAGTGCTTTCATTGATGCCGAAACCGTCGAGGATAATGAGAGCAAGTGGTTTTTTCATGTTATGTTCTCCTTTTTATCGGAAATAAACTTATTTGCTTGCTGCTTCGATGATGGTTGCGAAATCCGGAGCTTTCAGAGAAGCGCCGCCGATCAGGCCGCCGTCAACGTCCGGTTTGCCGAGGAGCTCAGCAGCGTTTGCAGCGTTCATGGAACCGCCGTACTGGATGGTCATAGCGTCAGCTGCTTCTTTGTCGTACAGTTTTTCGATGGTGTTGCGGATCAGAGCGCAAACTTCGTTTGCCTGGTCAGCAGTAGCGGTTTTGCCGGTGCCGATAGCCCAAACCGGCTCGTAAGCGATGATAACTTTTGCGAGCTCTTCTTTGGAGATACCACCGAGAGCGATCTTAGTCTGGAGAGCAACGAGTTCTTCGGTGATGCCGTTTTCACGGTCAGCGAGCATTTCGCCAACGCAGAGGATGCCGGTGAGGCCTGCAGCGATAGCAGCTTTGAGGCGTTTGTTAACGGTTACGTCGGTTTCGCCGAAATACTGACGGCGCTCGGAGTGGCCGAGAACAACGTATTCAACGCCCATTTCGGTCAGCATGGAAGCGGAAATCTCGCCGGTGAAAGCGCCTTTTGCTTCAAAGTGGCAGTTCTGAGCGCCTACTTTGATGTTGGTGCCTGCAGTGAGAGCAACAGCAGTTTCAAGGTTGGTGAACGGAACGCATACAACAACGTCGCAGTCAGCGTCTTTTACCATCGGGATGAGCTCTTCGATCAGAGCTTTGGTCTCAACGCGGGTGTTGTTCATTTTCCAGTTGCCTGCGATAACAGCTTTTCTGAGGTTCTTGTTCATTTCAGGTTTCTCCTTTATTTTGGAATAGACAAACCGCAAGCCGCGCAACGGTGTACGCGGCTTTTGCGGGTGTTCGTTTCTTATTTATCGTTCATTGCAACGATACCCGGGAGCTCTTTGCCCTCGAGGAATTCGAGAGAAGCGCCGCCGCCGGTGGAGATGTGGCTCATCTTGTCACCGAAGCCAAGGGTGTTAACAGCTGCAGCAGAGTCACCGCCGCCGATGATGGTGATTGCATCGGTCTCAGCGAGGGATTTAGCAACAGCGATGGTGCCTTTTGCAAGGATCGGGTTTTCAAATACGCCCATCGGACCATTCCAAACAACAGTCTTAGCGGATTTAACTTCGTTAGCGAAGAGTTCAGCAGTAGCAGTGCCGATGTCGAGGCCCATGTAATCAGCCGGGATAGCGTCAGCTGCAACAACTTCTACGTCGATCTCTGCATCGATCGGGTTCGGGAACTCTTTAGCGATGGTGCAGTCGATCGGAAGAAGGATTTTAACGCCTTTTTCTTCTGCTTTAGCAAGCATATCTTTGCAGTAGTCGATCTTCTCGTTGTCGAGCAGAGAAGTACCAACGGAGTAGCCTTTTGCTGCGAGGAAGGTGTAAGCCATGCCGCCGCCGATGATCAGGGTGTCAGCTTTGTTGAGGAGGTTCTCGATAACGTTGAGTTTGTCCGCAACTTTAGCACCGCCGAGGATGGTAACGAACGGTCTAGCCGGGTTTTCAACAGCGCCGCCGAGGTATTTGAGCTCTTTCTGCATCAGGTAGCCGACAGCTGCTTCTTCAACATAGGAAGCAACGCCAACGGTGGAGCAGTGTGCACGGTGAGCAGCACCGAATGCATCGTTTACAAATACATCGCACAGAGAGCCGAGTTCAGCGCTCAGAGCTTCGCCGTTTTTGGTCTCTTCTTTTCTGTAACGGGTGTTCTGCAGAAGAACAACGTCGCCGTCTTTCATAGCAGCAACAGCAGCTTTTGCGTTTTCGCCGACAACGCAGTCATCAGCAGCAAAAACAACTTCTTTTTCCAGAAGCTCAGAGAGACGTTTTGCAACCGGTGCAAGGGACAGTTCCGGTTTCGGTTCGCCCTTCGGTTTGCCCAGGTGCGAGCAGAGGATTACTTTGCCGCCGTCAGCCAGCAGCTTTTTGATGGTCGGCAGAGCAGCGACGATGCGGTTTTCATCGGTGATTACGCCGTTTTTCAGCGGAACGTTGAAGTCGCAGCGAACGAGAACACGTTTGCCGGCAACATTCAGATCGTCAACCGTTTTTTTATTCAGTACGTTCATGGTAAATCTCCCTTTCGGATTAAGTGTGATGTGTTTGCTGATGAAACACTCCTGTTAACATTGTATTCCATTTTGCGTTTCTTTTCAAGAGGGTTTTGCGAAAAAGCGAAAGTTTCCGCTTATTTTCAGTCTCTTCTCTCGCCTTTTACGATCAGAGCAACGACTTTCGGACCGGCATTGATCGCGATTGCCGCACCGATTTTATACGCACCGGCTGCTTCATATCCGAATTCTTTTTTCAGCATCGCACCGAACTTCTCCTGTTCTTCCGGCAAAAGACCGGTCAGCGTCAGATACGGTGTATGCGGGATATGGCGTTCTTTTGCTTTTTTGAGCAGAGCCGGCAAAATCGCACGGTCACCGCGCACTTTTTCGAGCACCTTCGTCTCGCCGTTGATGATCGAAATGACCGGGCGAAGGCCCATCAGTTCACCGACAAAAGCCGCTGCTGCCGGAACACGGCCGGATTTTTTAACAAACTCGAGCGT
>JBGUUS010000096.1:0-11002 GCA_045133675.1 Oscillospiraceae bacterium
TTCAGTTTTTCTTCATCGAGAATTGTGACAGTACCGCGGGAAAGGCGCACCATCCCGTCGCTTTGGAAATACCGCAGCATTCTTGTAATAACCTCGCGCGGGGAGCCAAGGTGATTTGCGATCGTTTCATGCGTGAGTTTTAGTTCGTTGCTGTTTTCGATCGCAGCTTCTTCCAGTAAAAACGAGGCTACACGCTTATCAAGGCTTTTCCACATAATCTGTTCGATCAGCCACATAACCTCGGAAAAACGGGAAGCCATCAGTTCGTTTGTATAATTGGCGATCGGTGCGGATTCATCCAGCAGTTTTCGGTAGATATACGCCGGGATCAGCCAGAGTTCGGTGTCTTTCTCGGTTTCGATAATCACTTCAAATTGAATGGAACGGATGATACACGAGGCGGAAAGCAGACAGATATCGCGGTCAAACAGACGATATACCGTAATTTCGCGGCCTTCGTCGGAGAGAATGTATGCGCGCAGCTGACCGGCTTTCACGATATACAGTCCGGCGCAGTCGGCACTTCCGTTGTGGATAACGGTTCCTTTTTTCACGGTTTGATGCGATATGGTACGGCGAATGAGATCACGCTGTGCATCGGTCAGGCGGTCCCACACCGGAAAGTACGAAGAAAACTCCATATAATCCATCTCCTTTGCTTTTTAGTATAAAAGAAAATGATACTTCTGTCAAATAGCAAGAAAACTTCGTTTGACTTTTCTGCTGTAAATCCGTATAATCGTAGGTAGAGCCGCGCTGCGGCAAAAGTCAACGAAAGAGGGAAATACGGTATGTTTTTTACCCGTGACAAGTCGTTTTACAGTTCGCTTGTAAAACTTGCGATTCCGATTGCGCTTCAAAATGCGATCACGTTCGGCGTCGGTCTTGCGGACAACCTGATGATCGGCACGCTCGGCGACAGCGCGATCTCCGGTGTCTATGTCGGCAACCAGATGCAGACACTTTTGCAGATGTTCATCGGCGGTATCGAAGGCGCGATTTTGATTCTTGCGGCACAGTATTGGGGCAAACGCGATACGGTGAGTATCCGTAAAATCGTTGCGATTGGTATTCGGTTTGCGCTGGCGATCGGTGTTTTGCTTTCTCTTGTTACGGTTCTTTTTCCGTCACAGATTTTATCGATTTTTACACCCGATGCTGCCGTTATAGCCGAAGGCACGATGTATCAGCTGATCGTCGGAATCAGCTACATTTTCTTCAGCATCTCGCAGGTTTTGGTTGCTTCAATGCGTGCGGTGGAAACGGCGAAGATCGGTTTGTACGTTTCGGTTGCCGCACTTGGTTCGAACGTCGTGCTGAACTATGTTTTGATTTTCGGTATTCCGGGGCTGATCCCGCCGATGGGTGTTGTCGGTGCGGCTGTTGCAACCTTGATTTCCCGCGTTATTGAAATGGCTATCATGATCGTATACGTCGGATTTATCGATAAAAAGCTGGTGTTCCGCATTTCCGATCTTTTCAAAAGCGACCGTCTGCTCACAAAGGACTTTATCAAATACGGTCTGCCGATTATGGGCGGTCAGATCGTATGGTCGTGCAATATGCTTGCACAGACGGCGATCCTCGGCCGTTTTGAAGCTGAGGTTATCACCGCAACGAGTATTGCCGGTATGATGCATAATATGATGTACATCCTGATGACCGGCCTGTCCAATGCGGTCGGCATTATCACGGGTAAAACCGTTGGCGCAGGACGCATCGATAAGATCCGCGAATATGCGCGCACGACACAGGTGCTGTTTCTCTCGCTCGGCGTGCTCTCGGGTATTTCGGTATTTTTACTGCGCGATCCGTTCGTCTCGCTGTACGGCGCTTCTCCGGCTGCAATCGAATATTCGCGCCAGTTTATCAACGTCATGGCGGTTACGATTGTCGGAACGTGCTATCAGGCAGCCTGCCTGTTCGGCCTTGTCAAATCGGGCGGCGATATCGGATTCGTATTTAAGATGGATACGATCTTCGTCTTTCTGGTCGTCTTGCCGAGTGCGATTATCGCTTCGTTTATGGGTGCGCCTGCCTGGGTGGTATTTGCGTGTCTCAAATGCGATCAGATCATCAAATGCTTCGTCGCTGTGGTTAAGATCAATAAGTTCAATTGGATGAAAAATCTAACCCGCGAATCGACGGAATCCGCCGAAGCATAAATTGTCGGATGATAAAACCCGCTGGCTTTTAAAGTCAGCGGGTTTTGTGCGTTTTTTTGCTTTATTTATAATTTTCGCAGGCTTCGATATAAGCCACGATATTTTCAATCGGAACCTCCGGTTCGAGAACGTGCGTTGGTGTGACCCAGAGACCGCCAGTTTCGCCGGCCATATCGAGATGACGTTTCACTGTTTCGGCAACATCTTCCGGTGTGCCGAACGGCATAACACGCTGCGTTCCGATCGTACCGCAAAACGAGATGCGGCCGCGGTACTGTTCGAGAACGGCCGGGAAGTCCATACTTTCCGGCTGGATCGGGTTGAGTACGTCGACACCGGCTTCGATCAGATCATCAATAAACGGCGTAACGTGACCGCAACTGTGATAGAGCACGATAATGTCCGGATTGATGGCGCGCGCGGCATCGATTACGCGTTTTAAGCGCGGCATCAGGAACGTGCGGTAGAGCGTGCGGCTCATCATCGGCGTACTCTGCATGCCGATATCATCGCCGAGATAGATCGCGTCCGCACCGGCTTTGGCGAAGTTGACTGCGTTGATCACGGAGTTTTCCGTTGTCTTATCGAGAACAAACGCCGCAAGTTCCGGTTCTTCCATCATGTCCATCATCAGCACTTCCATACCGCGCGCATACCATGCCGCTTCCCATACGGTGCACTGCATTTCGCCCATCGCAAACTGTCCGGCATCGTGTGCTTCTTTTACAGCGCGGAGCTGCTCTTCGGTGGGACCTTCGATATATTCCGGATATGGATATGCGGTAAGTTCTTCAAGTGTGGTCATGCTTTCGAGCGGGTGATACATTTTCGTCATATGAAAACAGTTCGGATGCGGCTCGTATGCGACGCCGTACAGGCTGAAGGAAGTGCCTGCATTGAATTTCTGTGTATAAAACTGTTTCCAAAACGATTCATCACGCGGTTCTTTGACACCGCTCCACGGGATCACAGCATAGGCCGGTTTGGGCATCGGATAACCGGTTTGCTCACAGTATTCGTGAAAACGGCGATTCAAATCGGGCGTCATCGGAAAATGCGGCGGCATTTTTTCAAAACCGCGGCGTTTTAACAGAGAAATGAGATTTTCACGGTCAGTCATCGTTTTTCCTCCATTCAAAACAAGGGATATTGCTTTGGCAATATCCCTTGTCATTCATTTTAACGGTAAATGCCTTCTTCCCACCAGATGCGGTTCATCAGCTCGTAACGTTCAAGCGGAAGACCGGTGTATGCACAGTTGGAAGAGCAGAAGATATAGCCCCAGCCATTCATACCGTCGCGCAGAGAACGGCGGACATCGGCAATAACTTCTTCTTCTGTGCCGGTCTGGAGAAGACCGCAGTTGACGTTGCCGCAGAGAGCAACTTTATCGCCAACAAGGCGTTTTACTTCTGCAAGGTCAACACCACCCTGCGGGTCGATCGAGTGCAGAGCGTCCGGTTTGCAGTCGACCATCTGCTGGAGGATCGGCATAATGTTGCCGTCGGTGTGTTTGATGGTGTAAAAGCCCATATCGCGGTACTGTTTGATGGTATCGGCTAAAAACGGTGTGATATACGTTTCAAACATATCCGGCGTAAAGAACGGATTGACGTTGAAGCAGTAGTCCGAGCAGAGTGCAAATCCGTCGAGCAGACCTTTTCTTGCCGCCAGTTTTTCTGCAAAGCGAACGCTGCGGTCAACGTTTGCCTGTGCCTCTTTCAGCAGATTTTCTTCGTCGTCATACATACGCTCGGTGAATTCCATCATCGTGTTGCCGTCCGGCATCGAGAAGGTCGTATCGCCGTGCATCATAATGAAATATTTGTCGCCGGTTTTTTCACGGATACTTTCCAGCAGGCGAACAACGTTATCGAAATCGCTCGGATTCGGATGAACGAAGATTGCGCTGTGGTGGTATTTCTCCGCGATCTCGATATAGCTGTCCGCCATATAGTCGATGTGGAGTTTTTTCTCGATCGGGCTCATCTGATCCCACTGTTCAAAATGCTGCTGGGACGGATGAATCTTGCCGATGGATTCCAGCGTTAAAAAGAAAACGAGTTCAAATGTCGGGCAGTGGCCGGTGATCGGCTCGCGTTTTAATGCTTTTATAAATCGTTCGCGTTCGGTCATGTCTGATACACTCTCTTTCTGAAAGGTTCGTTCTTTTATTCAGCTATAAATTGCGGAAGAACCTCCGTGTTTTTTCTGCACTAATCGTATCACTTTTTCGGTATGACCGCAAGGGTTTGGGTTGTTTTTTTTATCTTTGCGTGATAGAATGAAAGAAAAAACGGGAGGATCTGCCATGGAATACACAAAAAGCAAAGCACTGCTTGCGAGCATGTCGCTGGAGGAAAAAATCGGTCAGCTTTTCGTCATCCGTCCGGAGGGACTGATTGAGCATATGACAACTGCGGAGATCGAAAACATCTATGAAAACGGCTGTACTGAACTCACCGAAGAGATGAAAGAGGCAATGGCGCGCTACCATGTCGGCGGCTTTACGATTTTTGCAAAAAATATCCTCGGCCCCGAACAGCTCCTGCGTTTTACTGAAGATCTGCAGAAAGCGAGCGAAATTCCGCTGATCCTTTCGATCGACGAAGAAGGCGGACGTGTCGCACGAATCGGCTGCAACGACCTGTTCGACGTTGAGCGCTTTGAGCCGATGAGCGTTGTCGGTGCAACAGGTGACACAGAAAATGCGTATAAAGTCGGTGCCGGAATCGGCAAATACCTGCAGGAATACAATTTTAACCTCGATTTTGCTCCGGTTGCGGACGTAAACTCCAATGCGGATAATATCGTCATCGGCCGCCGCTCCTTCGGCAGTGATCCGAAGCTTGTCGGCGAGATGATTTGCGCAGCGCTCAGAGGCTTCCACGATGTCGGTATGACCGGCTGTATCAAGCACTTCCCGGGCCACGGCGATACCCACGGTGACACGCACTTGGGTTACGTCGAAGTTCCGAAAACGTGGGAACAGGCAAGAGAATGTGAGCTGATCCCGTTTAAGATGGCAATCGAAGCGGGCGTTGACGTGATTATGACCGCGCATATCACAACGCCGAATATGACGAAAGACGGTCTTCCGGCTTCGCTCTCGTACGAAATGCTCACCGAGAAGCTCCGCGGCGAGCTCGGTTACGACGGCGTGATCATCACCGATGCGCTTGCAATGGGTGCGATCGCACAGCACTATGCACCGGCGGAAAGCGCGGTACTTGCGCTGAAAGCAGGCGTTGACCTGTTGCTGATGCCGGGCGTATTGAGCGAGGCGTTTGCCGGCGTGAAAGCGGCGGTTGAAAGCGGCGATATCAGCGAAGAGCTGCTCAACGAGCACGTTTTGCGCGCACTCAAACTCAAAGAAAAACTGAATCTGCTGTAAAAGAACGAACGGGCGTATGTTTAAAGCATACGCCCGTTTTTAATATTATTTTCTATATATTCGTGTAGAAATTATGCAATATATTAACTTCAAGCATTGACAAACTTTCTTGCATATGTTATTCTAAATTTGAAAGGAAGTGTTACCGATGAACAAAATCTATCCGATTGTTAAATCTGTTGCTCTCCTCATACTTGCATTTGCAGTATTGCTGTGTGCAATCGTTTATACGGTTTCACAGCCAAAGGAATATCCGCTGTTCTTAACCAAAGCGGAAGCAGCCGAATATATGGGACTTTCCGCTTCGGATTTTGAAGCGCTGGTTGATGCTGAAAAAGCATATTTGGAAAACGGAACCGGTTGGAAAGAGACACTCGGACTCAAAACAATCGAAGTAGAAGGAACGGTTTATTATGAACGTGATTCTCTTGCGATTTTTTCTGAATCCACTGAATTAACCAGCGTTACGGTGACAGACGGCGTAATCACAAAATAATGATTTACATAATACCTGCGGGCGTATGTTTTGGCATACGTCCGCTTTTGTGTTCACATAAACTTTCCTTGCACTTTCGTTCGAAAGAGTATATAATGAAAAAAAGAAAAAGATATCATACAAAAGGCGAAAAGAGAAAAAGCAAAAACGAAACAGAATGGAGTTTTATATATGGAAAAACCGGTACTCGTCGTAATGGCGGCAGGTATGGGCAGCCGCTACGGCGGACTCAAACAGATGGACCCGATCGGTCCGCATGGACAGAGTATCCTCGATTACTCGGTCTATGACGCAAAGCGCGCAGGCTTTGAAACCGTTATCTTCATCATCAAAAAAGAGATGGAGGAGGACTTCAAACAGACCGTCGGTGCACGCATCGAAAAAGGTATGAACGTGCTGTATGCGTTCCAGGATATCAACGATCTTCCGGAAGGCTATTCCGTTCCGGAAGGCAGAACGAAGCCGTGGGGCACCGCACACGCCGTGCTTGCCGCACGCCACCTTGTAAAAGGTCCGTTTGCCGTGATCAATGCGGATGACTGCTACGGTCCGGCGGCTTACGACATCGTATACCGCTATCTCACCGATGAAGAAAACGCAAAAAGCGAAAAACCGCGCTTCGTAATGCCGGGTTACCTCATCAAAAATACCGTCACCGAAAGCGGCAGCGTTTCGCGCGGTATCTGCAAGGCGGATGAAAACGGCGATCTCTACGAGATCATCGAGCGCACCCGCATCGAGCAGTTTGCCGATGGCATCCGCTATACCGAAGACGGCGAAAACTGGGTCGATCTCGCGGATGATTCGATCGTTTCGATGAATATCTGGGGCTTTACCCACGCATATATCGAAGAAGCGGAACGCCGTTTTCCGGAATTCCTCGACCGTGCAATCGCAAACAATCCGATGAAAGGCGAATACTATCTGCCGTTCGTCGTCAGCGAGATGATCAAAGACGCGCAGGCAACCGTCCGTGTGATCCCGACACCGGATAAATGGTACGGCGTTACTTACCGCGAAGACAAACCGTCCGTTATGGCGGCACTTGCGAAAAAGACCGAAGAGGGGATTTATAAAGAGAACCTTTGGGAATAAGGAGGGATATCAATGTCGAAATATGATATGGATACCGTTTATACGGGCAGCCGCAATCCGGCGCTGATGCCGGATGAAACCGTATTGTTCGAGCTGAAGCCGAAGAAAAACGCCTTTGTCTTGAACAAATCGCTGACGCTTGCGCCGATCGCGCTGATCTGGCTCGCGCTTGATTCCTTTATCATCACAAAGATGTTTTCGCACGGTGCATTTGACGAAATGTGGCTGTTCATGATCCCGTTCTTCGCACTGCATCTGATGCCGGTATGGCTCTGGCTTGGCAGTACACTGACCGCGAACCGCCGCTGGAAGAATACGGTCTATTACGTAACGGACCGCCGCCTGCTGATCCAGGCGGGCTTTGTTGCGCAGGATCTTGAGACGGTTTACTATAAGGATATCCGCAACGTACAGCTCCGCAGAGGCGTTATTGATATGATGCTGGGAGTCGGCGACGTTCATTTCGATCTCGGTATGACCGACAGCAAAGGCCGTCCGGCGACAAAAGCGTTTCTCGATATCGAAAATCCGCAGGAAGTGTATAACCACGTCCAGAAAATCGTAATGGATATTCAGACGGACATCCATTATCCAAACGGACTGCGCCCGGAGGAAAATCCGGGATACCGCACGAAATACACCGGAATGTAATCCAAAACAGAAAATCCATCTGCACAACTTGTGCAGATGGATTTTTTTACTCATAGAACAGATCGATATCGCAAAGCCCGGAGAAGAAAACATACAGATCGGAGAATTTGTCCGCGGCGTATTTTCCGGTGTCTGCGTGAACAAGACGGATATCCGGAGTTTGTTCCAGCAGCGGCAGGCGGATTGTGACGGTCGTACCTTTGTTTTTTTCGCTGGTGAGCAGCACGTCACCGCCGTGCAGCTCGGCAATCGCTTTTACAGTCGGAAGGCCGAGTCCGGAGCCCATCTCCTCTTCCGGAAGATGATTGTCCGGGCACGTGAAAAACGGCTCAAACACACGCGGCAGATATTCAGCGGCGATCCCGTCGCCTTCGTCCGTAACGGAGATGGTGCACTGTTTTTCGAGCATTTTAACCGAGATGGTGATCGTGCTGTCAAGCGGCGAAAAAGCAGCCGCATTGGCAATTAGATGAAACAGCGCCATCGAGAGAAGGCGGCTGTCCGCCAAAACGGCGATTACTTTTTCCGGAAGATACAAGCGGATGGTCTGCCCGCGCTTTCTGAAAAATGGGCGGAGAAGCGCCTGCAGGTCTTCCAGCATTTCGGAGAGCAGAATCGGCTGCGGAGAAAACGGCATCGTTCCGTTGACAAGCTGTGCATAACACTGCGACGGCAGGACACCGCGCAAAATCGCGTAGCATTCTTTTGCGGCGGCGTTCAGATACACGCGCTCGCGTGCGTGTTCTTCGCCCTGCAAAGCACCCGAGAGGGTGGAAAGCATATTTAAAATATTGGTGACCGGTGTGCGGTAACGGTCGCTTACCTGTACGGCAAAAAGAGCGGAAGAATTCCGGTTTTGTGTAAACGGCGTTTCCAGCACGCCAAGAACACCCGAAAGCGTCTCGTTCTCCAAAATCGGGAGCAGAAGAATCGAGGAATACGGTCGGAACGGCGAACAGGCGTGAGTAATAAAAACGGTACCGTGTGCCAGCTCGTTCATTGCGCGGTCGTATTCTGCAGGATCATCAAAAAGGGAAGCGAGCGTACTTCCGGAAGATACAGGAAGCGCCGGACTGACCTTTTGCAGGATCATGTCTTCGCCGCAAAAAAATATAGCGTTGTCGTTACGTTCAAAGAGATATGCCGGGATTTCGCGCAAAAACTCCATAAGCTGCCTCCTGTCCAGAATAGTAGACTGAATTTACCAATATTATACCTTGGAAACAAGGAAAAGTAAACGGTGCGGTCCGTTCTTTTTTCAAAACAGGGCTATTCTTTCTCGAAAAACAGTGCTTATTCGAAAGAGTTTATAAAAAAATCCAGATTATTTGTAATAAGGTCTTGTCTTTGGCGGCAAAATGGTATAAAATAAGTATCGTAATATATTACCCCAGGAGGTTTATCCACTATGGCTGTTAAAGTTGCAATTAATGGTTTTGGCCGCATCGGTCGTCTGGCTTTCAGACAGATGTTCGGCGCTGAAGGTTACGAGATCGTTGCTATCAACGACCTGACCAACCCGAAAATGCTCGCTCATCTTCTGAAATATGACTCTGCTCAGGGCAGATACGCTCTCGCTGACAAAGTTGAAGCTAAAGATGACGCAATCGTTGTTGACGGCAAAGAAATCAAAATTTACGCAAAACCGAACGCGGCAGAACTGCCGTGGGGCGAACTCGACGTTGACGTTGTCCTCGAGTGCACCGGCTTCTACGTAAAGAAAGACAAAGCTCAGGCTCACATCGATGCAGGCGCTAAGAAAGTTGTTATCTCCGCTCCGGCTGGCAACGACCTGCCGACCATCGTTTACAGCGTAAACGAGAAAACCCTTACTGCGGAAGACACCATCATCTCTGCTGCTTCCTGCACCACCAACTGCCTCGCTCCGATGGCTAAAGCACTGAACGACTACGCTCCGATCCAGAGCGGCATCATGACCACCGTTCACGCTTACACCGGCGACCAGATGGTTCTCGACGGCCCGCACAGAAAAGGCGACCTGAGAAGAGCTCGTGCTGCTGCTGCTAACATCGTTCCGAACTCCACCGGCGCTGCTAAAGCTATCGGCCTGGTTATTCCGGAACTCAACGGCAAACTGATCGGCTCCGCTCAGCGTGTACCGGTTCCGACCGGCTCCACCACCATTCTCGTTGCTGTAGTTAAAGGTAAAGACGTTACCAAAGACGGCATCAACGCTGCAATGAAAGCTGCTTCTTCTGCTTCCTTCGGCTACACCGAGGAAGAGCTGGTTTCCTCTGACATCGTTGGCATCACCTACGGTTCTCTCTTCGACGCTACCCAGACCATGGTTACCAAAATCGACGACGAGACCTTCCAGGTACAGGTTGTTTCTTGGTACGACAACGAGAACTCCTACACCAGCCAGATGGTCAGAACGATCAAATACTTCGCTGAACTCGCTTAAGTATTTGATGGGCACAGATCGGTTTTCCCGGTCTGCATGAATACCGTTAAAAAAAGAACCGCCCATACGGGCGGTTCTTTTTATTTTGTATTTTCTTCGTCGAGTCCTCGGTATACCTCGAAAGCGACTTTGGCGAAAAACAACCGAAGCTGTGCCATGAAAATTTCCGGCTCATCACAGCCGCGCTGTGTGATCCAGCGCTCTATCATACCGGTCAAACCGTCAGCGAAAAAGGTGATGAACAGATCGGTCGATTGCATTTCAAGTGCCTCTTCCGGTCCGAACAGAAGATCCAGTTCGTCTGCGATGCTTTTGGCGATTAAGGCGTGGAAATGTACGTGAAATGAATTCTGTCCTTCGATTTTCAGCGCACGACGGTAGAAGTTTCGGTTTTCGTACAGATATTCGCAAAGATCAAGCAATGCATTCCAAAACGTCGGATAGTCTTTGGCTGCCGCTTCCTCTATGAATTCCGTGTCGAAAATCCAGTTGACAAGGTCGTATTTATCTTTGAAATGGTAGTAAAAACTTTTGCGGTTCATGCCGCAGGAGTCGCAGATATCGGTGATACTGATTTTTGCGAACGGAATTTCTTCCATCAGAACTTTCAAAGCAGCCGCAAGCGCGCGCTTTGTGATATGGGAATCGGCCATGATTTTCCTCCCGATGATCATACAAAAGAAATTAGTATCTTTATTTTAGCAGAAACCGCCGCCGATTTCACGCTTTTTTGATGAATTCCTGATTAAAAAAACCGATATACGCTCAAATTGCGT
>JBGUUS010000097.1:0-15359 GCA_045133675.1 Oscillospiraceae bacterium
ATTGCTTTCCGACGAAGAAATCCATGTGGAACATCTCGGTCATCGGAAGGTTTGTAAGGAACATACCAAATGCGATCGGCAGGAGCAACAGCGGCTCAAAGCCTTTAACGATTGCAAGGTACATCAGTACGAAAGAAATGCCGATCATGACCCAGTTCTGCCACTGCATTGCAGCGAGACCGGATTCCATCCACAGGTCACTGATCGTCTTAACAAAATAATCCAACATTGTGTCAATTACCCCCTAGCAGACAGTGGATCAGAACGGACGGGTGTTTTCTGCAACACCGGCAGCGCTCCATGCACTGCGTGCAGCACGAACACCGCGGTTTTCCGCACGGCGGATGCTTTTAACGGCAAAAGCTTTGCCCTCGCCCATCATGCAGGCGATTGCAGCCGAAATAGCGGCAACTACTTCATCGGTAATGCCGTCTTCGACAACCGGAGCAGCAGCTTTTACAGCCGGAGCAGCTTTCGGAGCCGGTTTAGTTTCGGACTTTTTTTCGGTCTTATTGCCTCCGTTTTTGCCGATGGTGCTGAAAATCTTACCCATAACCCAGCAGATTGCAACCAGAATCAGCAAAACAGCGAATACGACCGCAACACCAACCAGAACGGTAGACCAGGTCTGAGTCCAGTCGATATTTGCAAAGTAATCAAACATAGCAAATTCTCCTTACTTTGAATTGTTTTTTGCCCTCGCATCCACGGCGAAAGCTTTGCTTTTTATTATAGCGTATTCCCGATCGTTTTTCAATCGAAAATGAACAGAAAATTAAATTTCTTTACGAATTATGACACGTTTGAAGTTTTCGGCGTAAATCGCCTTCTTCGTCTCTTCATCGAGACCGAGGCTTTCAAACCGGACGATTTCCTCTTTATGCGTCCACATCGGAAAGTCCGTGCCGAAGAAAAAGTGATCCGCGCCGAACTGATCGATAAAGCGATGCGCTTTTTCGTTGTCGATGAACATCAGCGCGCTCGATGTGTCCATATAGAGTTTTCCGCCTTCGTAGACGTCAAACGCCTCATCCCAGCAGCGATAACCGCCGAAATGCGCCGCGATGCACACAAGATCCGGGAATTTTTCCATGATTCTTGCAAGGCGATACGGTTTTGACCAGTCGTATCGGTTGTCTCCTGTATGGAAAAGGATCGGGAATTTGCCTTCGGCAAGGCGGTACATCTCCATTGCGGACGGATCGTCAATATCAAATGCCTGAAAATCCGGGTGCAGCTTGATGCCGTAGAAACCGGCGGCTTCCATTTTTGCGAATTCCTCTTCGATATCCGCAAGGTGCGGGTGCATCGCCGCAAACGGAATGAACTCCGGATGCAGCTTTCCCTGTTCTTCCAAAAAGGCGTTGATCGCGCGGACCTGCTCCGGTTTTGTTGCAACCGAACAGACGAGACTGCGGTCAACATCCGCCTCTTTCATGGATTCCAGCAGATTTTCGGCAGCGCCCGGTGCGTCCATCGGAATATCGTAAAAGGCGCCGATCGACTGCACCGCTTTTGCGGCGATCTTCTGCGGGAAAATATGTGCGTGTGCGTCAATAATCTCCATAGATATGCTTTCGCTTCCTTTAGCTGTAATATGCCACAACGCCGTCGGCAACCGCCTCGGCGATTTTTTGCTGATGTTCCTCACTCATTGCGAGTTTTTCGTCCTCCGGATTCGACATAAAGCCGCACTCGAGCAGAACGGACGGTCGGAACTTACTTCGTGTGACATAGAAATTGTAGTGATCGTATTTACTCCAGTTCGACGGTGTATGAACCGCGTTCACCTTCGACTGAATCGCCGAGGCAAGCGGCTGTGAGAACGGATTGTTGTAATACGTCTGGAATCCGTACGGTTTGGCGTTGCTGCCCGAGGAGTTGTGATGTACGGAAATAAACAGGTCGACTTTGCTTGCATCCGCCTGAATCACGCGCTGCTGCAGCGAGATATACGAGTCACCCGAACGCGTCATAATAACGGTTGCGCCGCGTTTTTTGAGTTCGGCCGCGATCTTCTCCGTCTGCGAGAGGTTGACCGCTTTTTCGGTGGTATCCGCACCGAGCGCGCCCGGATCGGAACCGCCGTGACCGGCGTCAACGCAGACGGTAACGCCCGAAAGCGAACCGGACGCCGGCGGATTATGGAATTTCAGCACGAGCGTGTTGCCGGAATACTCGGAATAACAGCCATAGTACGAACCGGCCTTGCGCAGGGTGAACGTGACCTTATAGCGGTACATTTTATGTGTCGAATCGTACACGCGCTCGGCTTTATAACTGCTGAACACGCCGCTCGAGGAGAGATCCATTGCAATATTCGAAGCGGAGGATGCATAGTCGAGCATCAGCGTCAGGGTTGTCGCTTTGAACGAATAGCCGCTGCCCATATCGGTCTCATCTTCCGGACCCGGCGAGAGCGTCAGCGAGAACGGCGCTTTCCAGCCGAGTTTGACCTGTACAACAGTATCGCCGCCGCTGACGCTGGCAGTCATGCTGCTGATCGTATTGTCGCCGCCGAATGCAAGATTTTTGATCGTAGCGTCCGACGCTTTGATCGTCTTGCCGCTTCTGAGGTTCAGATAATTGCCGTTTACGCTCTCAACTACGTCGAGCGTGCCTTTCGGCAGCGTGTAGAGAACACCCTCCGGATACGTCATCGTGGAGAGGTACGGATACGTTTCGGCGTAGTTTGCTGTGATAACAGCGTGCTTCTCGGTGCTGCCGCCCGGTGTCGTGGTACCGCTTTCTTCTCCGGTTTCGCCGCTTTCCTCCTCGGATTCCTCCGGCGGAGGCGGTGGAGGCGGCAGCGCCGCAACGGTTACGGAAGCACCCGAACGGGAGCCGGAATATCCTTTATACGTCGCATAGAACGAAACTTTGCCGAGCGACTGCGCTTTTTCCTTTGCCGCCGGGCAGGTGAACGTGCCGCGGTAATTGACATAGAGCGAATCCTGCGTGTTGTCGCCTTCACCGCTGCCGCTTTCTTTCAGCGTGATCGTTTTGCCGTTGAGCGTTGCGGTAACGGTCGAACCTTTGTATGCAACTGCGGAAACCTCGATCTTCGTTCCGCCAACGACTTCCATCGCGGATGTCGGCGAAACGCTCTTGATAACAACAATCTTGCGCTCGACGTTATAGGTGATGCTGCGACCTTTGTGCTCCAATGTGATTGTGTTTTTGCCGACATTCAGCGGGATCCAGAGGTTGAAGCCGCCTTTTTCGGTCGGAACAATCGCTTTTCCGTTCAGCTTGACTTCCTGTGTGGAGTCAAACTTGCCGCGGAACTGGATGCTTTCCTCATAAGTCGTGATGTTCTTCTGTGTCGGAACGGTGATGGTGAGGTCTTTGAAGAGTTCTTCTTCCTCATATTCGTTTGAATAGTACTTTATCAGAAGCGTCATACAGCCGCCCGGATCGGAAGCGAGATTTTTAAGGCCCGTAAATACACTGCCGTGGTATTTGCCCGATTTGATCGAAAGCGAGACCTGACGCGCATATTCGTCGGTTCCTTTGAACTCTTTTCCGGCGTATTCACCGGCGTGGGTGACGAACATCGGCAGAGCCTGCTCTTTGCAGAGGGCACCCCACCATTTTACCGCCGTTTCAAACGGAACGGAGCCGCTCGTTGTCGAATGCGGGATGCTGACGTTGATAAAATCGAATGCACCTGATTCGGCAAGCGCCTTTGTATCATAGTATCCGTCGCTGTAGGATTCGTATTCGGCTTTTGTGTTGCTTCCTTTGTTATCGGTACCGTTGCGCCATACCGCCGAAACGGACGCACCGACCTGCAGGGACGGCTTGTACATTTTTAAGATCTGACGCACATAATCCGCCGTACCGCGGCTGACCGAACGCAGATATTTCGAAAACGATGCGGTCGAACCGCTTTTAACGTACGCCGCAAAGAGCGTACCGCTTTTTTCAACGGCACAGTCCGCGATCTCGATGCCTGCGAGCTCATATCCGGTCGCAAGGTTCATCAGCGTATTCTCCAAAAGATCCGGTGCCGTCATCAGCGGATATTCCCAGACCTTGTCCTGTGTGTCGCAGAGCTTTTGCGGCGAGAACACACCGTATACGGCGACTTCTTCTTTTGCCGCCGTCGCAACGAGAAGTTTTAAAAGATCGGCTTTATACGCGGATTTTAAGCTTTCCGCCGTAAAGACCGCCTTTCCGTCAGCAAGCAGATCGACGAACAGCGTTTTCATGCCGTATTTTTTCAAAAGCTTAAAGAGCTCGTCCGCTTCTTTCTGCAGTGCTTCAGTATCCGCATCCAAGTCGGTGAAATAATCCTTGCCCGGTTTGATCCGTGCGGCACGAACCGATTCCGGAACTTTGATCTCAATCTTATCTGCGGGCTGCGTTTCTTCGCCGGAAGGCGCGTCGCCTTCGCCGGGCTGTTCCTCCTGCGAAATATCGTTCATCGCTTCTGCAGCGAGTTTTTGATTCTGATCCATCAAAATCCAGCCAAAAGCGGCAGATGTAAACAGCACAAGCAGGCCGAGGACGGCAAAGATCGATCGAACGACCTTACCGGCGCGGCCTGCCTGTTTTGTTACATTTTCTTTTGGTTCGTTTCGGGTCTTATCCCTTACCATTCCCTTTTCTCCCAAATGCTAAAAATTCAGATAAAGTCGTAGCGATACAGGCAGTAGCCGTCCGCTTTCCCCAAAGCGGCCTGTTTCTGCGCGGCGATGGTATCGCTGTCGAACCCTTTATACAGCGCAATGCCGACATACAGTTTGACCGACGGCGAGGTTACCAGACCGCGCCATTTATCAAGCGTCATCGTATACGGCTGTGTTGCGTGATTTTCGTCCCAATAAATCTGCGGCATAACATAGTCGATATAGCCGCTCTGACTGCACCAAAGCTTTAAGTTTGTCGAAAGTGCGCCGATGTCGGAGTTCGGCACATTGTTGCCCTTTAAAAAACCGCCGGCCGGACTGACACCGAATACGGCGTTCGGACGGAGCTGATGCGTCAGATTATAAAGCGTTTTAACGAGTGTCGTATTATTCTGTTTCGCCTGCGAAGCGGAGTCACCGAGTGTGGACGGCGATACCGCATAGAAATAGTCGTCGATATGTAAGCCATCGACCGCATAGTTTTTGAGGATCTCTTTCGCGCCGTCTGCAATCAGCTTCTGCGCTTCTTCATTACCCGGTTTGAGCCACCACGTGCCGTCGACCTGATACATATAGTTGTCGCGTTTGCTGCTTTGATACCATTTGCCGATGCGGTAGTCGGTCGGGATCTTCGCAAGTTCCGCGTCCTTCATCAAGCGGTACGGATTGATCCAGGCGTGGCATTCCAACCCGTATGCGTGTGCCTGTTCGACCATGATCTTGAGCGGATCGTACGAAAGTGATTTGTTCACGCCGCCGGACACGGTTTTCGACCACGGATAAACGCTCGACGGATACGTCGCATCGCCAAACGGACGGACCTGCACAAAAACGGCATTGCAGCCTGCGTTTTTCGCCTTCTTCATCATAGCGGAAATTTTGGAAGTGAATGTGCTCTGGCTGCTTCCGGCAAAGCCCGAAAGCTCCAGATACGAGATCCATACGCCCGCAAGATCGTTTCCGGTCGGTGTTACCACCGGCTGCGAGCTGACCGGTTTGGAGGACTCTTTCGAAGATTCCTTCGACGATTCTTTGGAAGACTCTTTAGAACTCTCTTTGGAGGATTCTTTTGAACTCTCTTTCGAGCTTTCCTTCGAGGATTCTTTCGAGCTCTCGGCTTTGCTGCTTTCTTCCTCTTTTGAGGATTCTTCGCTCTCCTCGGATTCTTCTTCCGAACTCTCCTCCAAGGATTCCGGTTTCGAGATCTCCTCGCCGCCGCTCTGCTCCAAGCTCTCGTTTGCGCCTTGGATATCGCTCATCAGTTCTTCGATCGGTGTTCTCTCGATCGTACTGCAGGCGACCAGCGAAAGTGCCAGCAAAAGCGCAGTGACCGCGGTCAGGATCCGTTTCATTCTTCTCACTCCCTTTTCATACCGATGATCCGGCGAATCCGGATGCATTACTCTTCTTTTTCTTCTTCCGAAAGGGTTTTATAGCGTACTTCTTCCAGCTCCAGACGGAACTGTTCCAGAATATCGTTCGTGCTCATACTGCTGAACGACGGTGCTTTCGGTTTTTCGGCCGGAACGCTTTTCGGTTCCTCCGCCGGTTTTTCCATAATAAATGTCGAAAGCCATTCATCAACCTGACGGGAAGCATCCTGCTTCGCCTTGCTGGTTTCTTCGGCTTTGCTTTCTGCTTTCGGTTCTTCGACCGTTTTTTCCTGTACAGCAGCCGGTTCGATCGGCGAAGCGATCTCGGCTTCTGCGGTCACCGGCGTTTTTTCGACGGGTTCTTCCGCTTTTGCCGGTTCTTCGGCCGGTTTTTCTTCCGGTGCCGCTTCCGGTGCTTTTTCGGGTGTTTCTTTGCCGATCAGCGGTTCGGTCTCTTCGGAAAGCTCAATATCGTGATTCAGCAGCGACGTCTCCTCCGTTTCGCTTACAGCGAGCGGCTCTTCCTGCGCCTCTGCTTCTTCGGCAGCTTCTTCCTCTGCCTGTGCACGGCGGTGGCGGACAAATGCGATGATCGCACGGATCAGAATCAGGATCAGAAGCAATGCCGCCGGACCGAGAATCAGACTGAAAAAGCCGATCGGTGTGCGCATAAAGCCAAACAGCCAGCCGAGCCACGCGATCGAATAGCGCGCTTCGCCCAAAAGAACGTCGGCTTCGGCAATCAAACCGGTGCGCTCGCCGTTGGTAAGCGGACTTAATCCGAATTTTCCGTCACGGATAAAGGTGATGCGCGCGAGAGCAAAGCGGTCGTCCGCGGTGAAGACGTCGGTTTTGATATCACGGCAGAGTACCATCATGCCCTCTTCATATGCTTCCGGCTCGGTTACGAGGATCAGATCGCCATTTGTGAGCGATTCATCCGCATACGTCTCATTGAGCGAAACAAAGCTCCAGCCAAACACAGTCGGCGCGGTGTTCGCCTTGCGGCTTTCGAGTTCAAGCCAATTCACAGCAACCGTACAACCGATCGTCAATACCAGAAAGATAACGACCAGCGTGGTGAGAAGTCGCAGAATCAACGGGCTTTTATTCTTGTTTTTTTTCATCGTCCTTCTCCTTTCAGCATCCTGCAGCTCTCTTTTCTCAGGAAAAGAGCTGCTCGAGAAAGTTCGGTTTCTTTTTCGGCTGCGGCGGCGCGATGCCCTCACATCGGACCAAAACGGTGTCCTCTCCGATCATCTCGATCGAATTCCAGGGAACACGCACATCGTTTCCGCGGCCGAGCAGCCCGAATAATTTCGGTCTGCCGTATACAATCAGCTCGCGCACGGCTGCACTTTCGGCGTCGAACACGATATCGTCGACAAACCCAAGCTTCATGCCGTCCGTGAGGTTAATCAGTTCTTTTTTTCGAAATGCAGTAAAATTCGTCGTCATCCGCACAACACTCCTTTTCGGATATGTATGCGCGCGACCGCAAATTCATACGTTTATCGGTTCATCATGCGCGGATCGTCGATGAAGAAGCCGTCTTTTCTGCGGATCGCCTGTGTTCCCGCTTCATACGCCGCTTTTGCATCGATCAGATAAGCAACACCGTTTAAAACACGGCCCTGAACAAGCTGCGGTTCGTGCAAAAGATCAGCGAGACGGTCGTAACGCTGAATCAGGCTGCCGAAGCGGTGCGGATGGTACATCTTGCGGGTCGTTTTTGCGTTTTTATCGCGCAGAGTATAGAGACAATACTGCGGATCGAGCGGATACGATGCGCGCGCCGCCTCTTCCACACCGTGCATAAAGGTGTTCGGACGCAGACCGCAGCCGAGCATCAGGATCTTTCCGCCGAGCATCGGCAGCTGCATAAACGGCGAATGCGGACCGACCGGTGTTTCGTCGAGTTTGTGCCATGCGGTTACACTGTATGCATATCTGCCCCAGGCACAGACCGAATGAGTCGGATGGATGCTGCGGTGTGTTGCATATTTCGTGCGGAACACCTCCGGCAGTGCGCCGATGCAGGCAGGTGTCATTTTTTCATCAAAAACCGGGGTCTCACGCGTTACGTTCGTATAAGAAAGCGCCGGAACAAGCAGGGTTCCGCGCGGTGTGAGCACCGTCATCAGTGCTTCAATCACCTCTTCGGCACGCAGACCCGGTGCCTGCAGTGCTTTCAGCGAGGTATGTACGAGTACAGTATCGCCCGGCTCAATGCCAAGGCGTTTAAAATCAAGTGCCAATCGTTCGGTGTATTTCATCGAAGTTCCTCCTTCGAATAGTTATCTAGAATAATTGTACCGAATAATCCGTCCTTTTTCAAGCAAATGCAAAAAAATTCATACTTTTTCGGCAGGGAATTTCCGGAAAGAAGAAAAGCAGGACGTCAGCCCTGCTTTTTATCGGTTATTCGGTTATAGAAAGAAGCAGTTTTTCAAGATCCTTTGCATTTGCCGCAAGTGCTGCAGCGCCGTACTCGATCAGTTCTTCTTTTGTGCCGTAGCCGTAGGTAACGCCGATGCAGTCGATTCCGGCGAGGCGCGCACCGATGCAGTCAAAGCGCATATCGCCGATCATTACGCAATCCTCTTTTGCTACGCCGAGTGCATCCGCCGCACGCAGGACGATGCCGTCCTTATGCTCGGATTTATCATCCATTGCCGCACCCGCAACGTAGTCAAACAGCGGAAGAATGCCTTTTCGCTCAAGGATCTGTGCCGCAAAAAGCTCCGGCTTCTTCGTTGCAAGAATGACCTTTTTGCCCTGTGCTTTCAGCTTTTTCATCAGCGCTTCGATACCCGGATAGATCGTGCATTCGAACATACCCGTCGGGCGGTAGAACTCGCGGTATGCTTCGATCATCTGCTCGGTGAGTTCGTCATCAAAGCCGCAGAGATCGTGAAACGACGTTGCGAGCGACGGACCGAAAAAGCGGTTTAATACCTCTTTGGGCGGTACGGAAAGACCCATTTTGTGAAACGCGTAGTAAAGCGACTGAAAAATACCCGGGCGCGAATCGATAACCGTTCCGTCCAGATCGAATAAGACCGCCTGTTTCTTCGTAAAATCCATGATAAAAGTCCTCCCGAATCTTTGATTGCCGCTATTATACCATACCTATGGCGCTTTTTCAAATCCGCCGTGCATATCCACCGCCTTTTCGGGAAGAACAGGATAAAAAGCCCAAGGAGGCAACTTTTATGCGTACACCGCGGCGCGGAACACAGGTTTTTCTCATTTCCTTTTGCATCTCGCTCATCACGCTCGGTTGCCTGATGCTCGGTTTCGTCCTGCTTGTGCGCGTGATGAACGGCAGCGACGAAACACCGGACGAAGTTGTTTTGCCGTTTGAGGCCGCCGAATCGGAAGACATCACCCTGCTCGTCATTGGATGTGATTCACTTTCCGACGCACCTTCGCTCATCTGGCAGATCGGGTACGACGGCAAAAGCGGCAGCATTGATGTGCAGGTCCTTTCACCCGCTTTGCTGGCGGAAACGGAGGGCAGAACCGATACGCTCGTCGGGCACTATGTCTATGGCGGGATCCTGCAGCTTAGGCGCGCAGTCGGTACAATAACCGGGAATCCGGCGGACCGGTATCTGCGCTTGGAAAGAGAGGGCATCGAAATTCTCTGCGATCAACTGGGCGGACTTGATGCCGATTTTGAAGCCGACTTCACCGTAAACGGCGAACCGTTTTATGCCGGTCCGCAGCATCTGTTCGGCAGAAAGCTGGCAACACTCCTGTTAGCCGAAGACACCGCCACGCAAAACGAATGGATCGCACAACTTTTGACCGAACGGCACACGCACATCGCATCCGATATGGATTCTTTTTTCGATACGCTGTTCACCTACGGCGAAACGAGCCTTACCCGCTACGACGTACAGCTCAGAAGCGCACATTTCTGTCAGACGGCAACGAACCGGGCACTCACCTTCCGTATTGCGAATAATTCTTGACATATGCCAATAACTCTGTTATACTGATGTTGCTGACATATGTCAAAAACATCACGGAGGTGAGAATATGCCGAGACCGCGCAAATGCCGGAAAGTCTGCCGGCTTCCGCGAATCAACGAGTTTATACCGACGCACGACAGCGGCGGAAGTGTCACGCTGACTGTTGACGAATACGAAACGCTCCGTCTGATTGATAAAGAAGGCTTTTCTCAGGAGGAATGCGCCGGATATATGCGTGTTGCACGCACAACCGTGCAGCAGATCTATAACACCGCGCGGCATAAGCTCGCCGAAGCGCTCGTTGACGGACTGAGCATCCGCATCGAAGGCGGCGACTATACTCTCTGTGACGGAAAAGAGCATCAATGCGGCTGCGGCGGATGCCGCCGCCACAGACAAGCGAGGTGCACCGAATGAAAATAACTGCTCTTGTTGAAAACACATCCAATTCTCCGGCGATCGGCGCAGAACACGGCCTTTCGCTTTATATTGAAACGAACGGGATGAAAATTCTGTTCGACATGGGTCAAAGCGACCTGTTTGTCAAAAACGCCGAAGCGCTCGGCATTGATCTTTCCGAGGTTGATCTTGCCGTTTTGTCCCACGGACATTACGACCACGGCGGCGGACTCAAGCGTTTTCTTGAACTGAACGAAAAAGCGCCGGTATACGTTAACCGCTATGCATTTGAACCGCACTATAACGGTACGGAGAAATACATCGGTCTTGACCCGGAGCTTAAAAATAACCGCCGCATTCGTTTTACGGGCGATACCGAAAAAATCGGCGGCGGACTGACGCTTCTGACGTTCAATGACCGCAAAAAGATCTTCGAGCTCGGCAGCTTCGGGCTCAACACGCTTGAATACGGCAAGTTCGTTCCCGATGATTTCCGCCATGAACAGTACCTGCTCATCGAAGAAGACGGCAAACGCGTACTGTTGAGCGGCTGTTCGCACAAAGGCATTCTCAATATCGCAAAATGGGCCGAAGCCGACGTGCTGATCGGCGGATTCCATTTTTCGAAGATCCCGCTCGGCAAAACACTTGCGGAATATGCGCGTTTCCTGGATCGGTTCGATACCGCATATTACACCTGCCACTGCACGGGAAACGATCAATTCCATTACATGCAGGGCTATATGCACCGTTTATCCTATCTGTCCGCCGGACAGACCATTACCATATAAAAGGAGATCCTACATATGAAAATCGCAGTAACATACGAAAACGGCCAGATCTTCCAGCATTTCGGCCACACCAAACAGTTCAAGCTCTACTCCGCAGAAGACGGCAAGATCGTTTTCTCGAAAGTCGTTGATACGCTCGGCAGCGGTCACGGCGCTCTCGCAGGTATGCTCGCAGCTTTCGGTGTTGATGCACTGATCTGCGGCGGCATCGGCGGCGGCGCACAGATGGCGCTCGCACAGGCCGGCATCAAAATTTTCGGCGGTGTCAAAGGCGACGCTGACAAAGCGGCTGAAGCTCTTGCAGCAGGCAACCTCGTTTACGATCCGTTTGCAAAATGTGATCATCACGACCATCACCACGGCGAAGGCCATTCCTGCGGCGATCACGATTGCGGCACGCACAACTGCGGCGAGCATTCCTGCCACTGATCGTAAATCAACATAAAAAAAGAGGAAGCGAACGCTTCCTCTTTTTTATTGCATATTGTCTCAGAACTTGCCGCTGCTTCCGCCATGGATTCTGCCGGAGGAAGAACGGTGTGTGCTGCTTCCGCCGCCGGACGAAGAGCTCGACTCGCGTCTGACGCGGGATACGTGATGATACAAAAACATCTCGTTGCCGTACTGTACCGAAAAACTGCCCGGGCGGGTATAATCTGCGGCACTGTTCTTCCGCTGAACGGATTTCAGCTTGCTTGCCATAACCGCAACGATGATCAGTGCGATGATCGCGCCAATGCCAAGACCGACCAGGATCATCACCCAGTTGAACTTCTTCGGGACAGAACCGATATCAACCGGTGCACCGTTATGCGCCTGGGTCAAAAAATCATCACAGAGATCGGCAAAGCAGGTAAAGCCGCCGTTAAAATCGCCGTCGCTTAAGTACGGAACAAACGTATCCGCCATGTACTTCTGACCGGCATCGGTGAAGGCATAGATGCCGAATCCGTATGTGGAAATCGCCCAGTCGCTGTCTCCCAGACTGACCAACAGCAGAATGCCGTCATCGTTTTCTCCGTAGCCGTAACCGTAATAATCATAAAGATAGTCCGCCGATGCCGAAGCGTACGCGCCGTTTAAACTGTTGACGGTGATAATGGCGACCTCGCACTCCTGACGTTCGCTGATCTCATTGAGGCGTTCCAGAAGCTCTTCTTCTTCCCAGCTGTCGAGCAAATTGGCTTCATCCACCAACAGCGGAAGCTGACGCTCTGCCGGAATTTCGCGTTCGGCCGAAACCGGAAGTGTAAAAATCAGCAGAAGGGCTGCACAAATCCATAATACTTTCTTCATTGCGCTCACCTCACATCAGATCGATCAGGACCAGGATTGCCGAAAGGATGCCGCCGATGATGCCTGTCAGGCCCAAAAACCAGCGCCACCATGCACCTTTATCCACCGGGAGATCACCGACAAATTTGCCCGTCTGTCCGTTCATTGCAAAAAGATACGATTTTCCTTTCCAGCTGGTCGTAAGCAGCCATACCGGATAAAGCGCATATTTTGCTTTTCCGTTCTGGACATTTAAGCCGCCGCCTTCCGGTGTAACCGTAGCAAAACCGTGTATTGTCGAAGCAAACGCATCCTTCGTACTCCGGTCGATGCGTTCGTTCGCGCGCAGGAGACAGGTTTCCGGCAAAACGTCGTATCGGTCGGCCAGATAGCCGGAGAGGTACGCCGTTGTAAACGGAACCGCCTGCGAAAAATCAAACGGCTCAAGCGACTCCATCAGATCATCCGCCATCTTGGTGGATCCATCCGCCGGGACGTGATCGAATGCGATATTGCCGCCGCGCATAATGGCAAAATAGCTCGTTTCGGTGTAAACGTAGCGCGAATCGCTCCAGCGGCGCACACGCGTACCGCGATAGCGAAGATCGGCTCTTACGTTGGCATCGAACAGCCAGAACGGAACGTATACACCTTTGATCTCGTCGATATGGTTTTCGTTCTTGAACGCTTTCGGGAGAAGGCGCTTACCTTTGAAATGCTGTTTGAGCATCTGTTTTGCCGTTTCTTTATCGAGCTTGAACGGGATGATATAATCCGGGCGAAGATCGCCTGCAAAACGGTCTTTCATAATAACCGGATTGCCGCAGAACGGACAGTGCGTTGCCGCCGTCGTCTGATCCGCGATCACCTCGCCGCCGCAGGAATTGCAGAGATAGACGTACATACCGTCCGTCTCGCCTTGTTCCCACTGCGTCTCGCTTTTTTCCCATTGGTCTTCCCGCGGTTCGCTTTCTTTTTTCAGTTCTTCGTCGTATGCCTGCAAAGTTGCGACGTCGAATTCCGTGTCACAGTACGGACATTTCATCCGCTGGACATCGCTGTTGAATTCGATACCGCCGCCGCAGCAAGGACACTTATACTCCATCAAATCGGACATGCCGAAACTCCTCTCATGATAAACAGACACCGCCGACCGCACAGGCCGGCGGTGTTCCGCTCCGTTATTAACCTTTATTTGATGTCGTCATCGGTGAACGGGTCGCCGCATTCCGGGCAGAAGCGCGGCGGATTCTTCGGGTCTGCCGGTTCCCAGCCGCATTTATCGCAGCGGTAAAGCGGTGCAGCCGCCGGTTTCTTTGCGCCGCACTGCGGACAGAATTTGCCTTTATTCACACTGCCGCACGCACAGGTCCAGCCTGCCGGTGCTTCCGGTTTCGGGCTGCCGCATTCCGGACAGAATTTACCGGTTGCCGTTGCGCCGCAAGCACATTTCCAGCCGTTTGCTGCCGGTGGTTCCGGCTTCTTGCTGCCGCACTCCGGACAGAACTTGCCGTTGACGGTCGCACCGCAGGTGCATTTCCAGCCGTCTGCCGCCGGTGCCGGTGCATTGTACTGCGGCTGGCTGTACTGCGGCTGAGCGCCCATCTGATACAGATTCTGCGGATTCATGCCGCCGTTGTTCATCGCCATATTCATACCCATAAAGCCCATCATTGCGCCGTTCGGGTTCTTCGCCGCTTCCTGCATTGCACTTGCCTGTGCACCGACGAGCGTTGCCGCCGCCATGGTCGGATCGCGCATGATAGCCGCGTGCTGTGCGTTGCGGATCAGCTCTGCGTCTTCCTCCGGCAGGGTGACCGGATTCATCGCAACGGACGAAACAACAAGACCGCGCTGCTCCCATTTTGCGGTGAGCGCCTCATTCATTGCCTGCGAGAGTTCCTCAACATGGCCCGGGAGCGCGCTCGGGCGGATGCCGAGTTCGGAGATCTTTGCAAATGCCGGCTGCAGCGCCGAGATGAACTCGGTTTTGAGCTGTGCATCGATCTCGCTGCGGCGGAATTCACCCTCAACGTTGCCGCAGACGTTCGTATAGAACAAAAGCGGGTTTGCGATCTTATAGGAATACAGACCGTTGCAGCGAACGGAAGTATCGATATCGAGGCTGATGTTGCGGTCGACCACGCGGAACGGGATCGGATTTGCGGTACCGAACTTGTTCTCCATGATCTCTTTGGTGTTGAAGTAGTAAACGCGCTGATCGCGGCCGGTGTCGCCGCCGTATGTAAAGCGCTTGCCGATCACCTTGAAGGTGTCAAGAATGCTCGTGCCGAGATTGCCGGAAAAGATCGACGGTTCAGCCGAGGTGTCATATACGAATTCGCCCGGCTCCGCGCAGACCTCAACGATCTTGCCCTGATCCACGATGATCATGCACTGACCGTCTGCAACGGCAATAGCCGAACCGTTGGAAATGATGTTGTCGCTGGCTTTCGTGTTGGAAGAACGGCCGCCGGTGCGTTTCTGTCCTTTTACAACAAGAACGTCCTTGTCGATCGCATCGCAGTAGAAAAACTCCTTCCACTGATCTGCCAATACGCCGCCGAGTGCGCCGATACCTGCTTTAATAAGTCCCATAGTCGTTTCTCCTCTCAAAATGAAGATGCGGGGCGCGCCAACTCCCGCCTTTATCTGTGTCCATTATACTACAAAAGAAACCTCTTTTACAATAGTAAGCACAACCCGATCTGTAAATTTTTGATAAAGAGTATCCCGGAAATCTCGTTCTTGACTTTTTATGCACATCACGATATGATGAAGAAAAAATATGTCGAAAGGGAGATCTCATTATGGCATTTAAATTTGTAAGCTTCAATCTCCGCTGTGCGTGGGATGAAGACGGCTACAACAGCTTTTTAAACCGTGCCGGCAATATCGTGCAGAAG
>JBGUUS010000098.1:0-9178 GCA_045133675.1 Oscillospiraceae bacterium
TTTTGCAATCGGGTTTTCTTTGATCGCGCGGACATATTCCATATACGGCACGGCCTTATCGTGATTGAGCAGCGCAAGTGCATCGCATACGGTGTCGGAAAAGCCCATTTGCCGCAGATCATCGACCGTGTACGCGGTATCTTCGGCCACGTCGTGCAGGAGTGCGGCAATCACCGTTTCTTCCGTCTCCATCTGCTCTGCAAGGTGGAACGGATGAAATACATACGGCATTCCGCTTTTGTCCTTTTGTTCTTTATGCGCTTCAAAGCAGAGTTTCAGCGCCTTTTTCGTCTTTTCGGTATAGAGCATAGCGTTCCTCACCTCTTGCTTTCATTATAGCACAACCGCACCGGAATAGAAAGCGTACGCCAAAAACACCCCGATGATTTCTCATCGGGGTGTTCTCTTATTCCTTACCTGTTAACACATTTCTTTGATCGCTGTCTTTTCAGCAAACACCGCTTCTTTTCATCAGAAGCAGAGGGTGTCTACCTCCTGGAGCAGGATTCCCAGCATCTCCTTGCATCTTGCGATCTTCGCAGGGCTTTCTGCTTCATCGGGACGGCGGGCTGCGCGGCGCAGCATGCGGGTATAGCCGATGACCATTGCCTTTTTCGCAACACTGCTGCAAACCGCTTCGTCCTCGGTGCCCAGATACAATTTCAAAACGAGATCCCAGAACTTTCCGGCGGTTTCAAAGCTGTAGCCAAAGAAATCCATCATATTCTGATGATCGAGCTCGGAATATCCGACAAAAGCGTTGAACATGGAGCCGAGTTCAAACACAGGGTGACCCATGCACAGGGTGTCCATATCGATAAGAAGCGGCTCGTCGTTTTGAACCATAATATTGTTGGTGTGATAATCGCCGTGCATCAAGGTGTTCTTCTTCGGAACTGCCTCAATCAAAGCACGCAGCTTTTCGCTCTGCTCTTTTGGCAGATGCGGCGCCACAAAATCAGCCCAGGCAAGCGCGGTTTCCTTCATATCCGGAACTTCGCCGTCTTCCACTGTGGTGGAGTGGATATTTTTGAGCATATCAATGTAATACTTAGCCGCCTGCGTCATGTCGTCCGGATTGGAACGGATCAATTTGGTGACGCTGGTAGCATTGAGAAGCTCGGTAACTGTGCCGTATCCGTCGCCCACACGGACAATGCCGTAAGGAATTGCGGTATTGATGCCAAGAACAAATGCGCGGCGTGCATTCTCGCGCTCCTGCTTGATTTCCGGCAGAGCGTCTTTTGCAAAGTAGGTTTTTACGATGGTTTCGCTGTCATAGCGATAAACCGCGCCGTTTGCACCCTTTGCGATAAACTCACAGCCATCAACGCTCATTCGGCGGTATGCTTTTTCAATGGTGACCATGTCGGTAAAACCGGTCATGTCAAAGACCTCATAAACATCTGCGGCAACATTGATGATCGCAAGCTTCGGCTCTTCTTTTCTGAGTCTTAAAATCACACGAAGGCCTGCAGAAGATATGTACTCCAACCGATCGGCATCGATAACGACGTGTTTTCCCGGGTTAGCGTTTTTCATGCTGAAAATCTTTTCTTCTGCTTCGGCCGCGTTGGAAGCATCGATTCTTCCTTCGACAGCAATATATAAAATGTCCTTGTCTACGCGATAGCTGACGTCCATTTGTCATTCTCCTTTTCCGAACACGAGTTCTGTGAGTGTTTTGTATTCAAGCCAAGCCGAAGTGTCGGACAAGCGCGCCGTCAGTTCCGCAATGGAACGGTAGTACCAAGCCTGTGCGTTCTTGTCCTTTTGATTGAATCTCTGCCACATCGCATCGCCTTCCGCTTTCCAGTCCCGATAGACCGAGCGCATATTGGCGAGCTTATCGCCCAGCCACACCATCAATACCGCGATATCGTCGGTGTTTTTCAGCTCATTGAGGGATTCCTCCTTGCGGATACGCCAGGTTTCCTCCGGCGGAAGGTCGGCGCGTTTATTCTCAGTTTCGCACGCGACAAGTTCCCGCACCCGTTTTCCGAATCTCTCTTCAATTTCTTCAATGGTAATGCCTGCGTCCTCCACCACATCGTGCAAAACAGCGGCGGCGATCATGTTCTGATCGTCCGTCATCGTGCCGACGATAACGGACGCTTCCATGGGATGCAGAATATATGGAGCATCACCTTTTTTTCGCCGCATTCCGTCATGGGCCTTAACCGCGAATGCAATAGCTTCACTTACCAGTTCCATCATTCAATCACCAAAATGTCAGCAAAGCCGGTCATTTCAAATACATCCATAACCTCTTCGCAAACGTTTACCACTTTCATCGAACCGATTTTCTGCATTTTCTTCTGTGTGCTCAGAAGAACGCGGAGGCCTGCGCTGGAGATATACTCCAGATTCTTCAAATCAAGGATCAGATTCTTGGTGTCACCGATGTCTTCGTTGATGGTTTTGTCAAGCGCCGGAGCGGTGATGGTGTCCAGTCTGCCGACAACCTGAATGGTGGTTTCTGCCGCATTCTTTTTGATTTCAATTGTCATGGCTGCAAATCTCCTTATATTGTTTTGATCATGGTCAGAATGTTTTCGCCGTTTTCATAGGCGTACGTTACGGAATCCATTGTTTTCTTTGCGATAAAGATGCCCAGTCCGCCGATTTCACGGTCTTCAGCAGAAAGTGTGATATCCGGGTCGGGCTTCTTCAGCGGGTCAAAAGGAACGCCTTGGTCCGTCATGCGGAAGGTGACGGCGCGGTTTTCTTCGTCAAATCCGATGCCGAGATTCATATCACCTTCACCGCCGCCGTAAGCGTAGTGTGCGACATTGACAAACACTTCTTCAATGGCAACACAGACCGCCATCTGGATCTTCATCGGACATCCGAAGCCTTCCAGAGTTTCTTCCACGAAACCAAGCACATCCGGCAGAACATCCGTCTTTGCAGGGAATGTTCGGTTCGTCATATTCGCACCTCCTTCTTTCGGTTTATAATCAAACATCAGCATGGTAATATCATCGAACTGCGGCGCTTCGCCGACAAATTCGTCGATATTGGCTTTCAAAGCCGGCAGAAGCGTTGTTGCTTCCACTGCGGCATTTTGGTTCATAAAGGCTAAGAGCCGGTCCTCGCCGTAGAGTTTATTTTCCGTATTGGTCGCTTCGGGAACACCGTCGGTATACAGGAAAAGACGGTCACCCGGACACAGTGTGAGCTCGCCGATGCGGTATCGGACTCCTTCCATACCCGCAAGAACAAAGCCTGCGCGGGTCTTCAGGTATTCGAAAGAGCCGTTTGCGCGTTTCAAAAGCGGCGGATTGTGTCCTGCATTCGCGAATTTCACCTGACCGGTGGTAATATCCAGAATGCCCATCCAGGCAGTGACAAACATACCGGACTCATTGTTTTCACAGAGCTTTTCATTCGCTTTTGTAAAAATATCGTTTACTGCCATACCGCTTTCCGCAAGGTCTTTGATGATGGTCTTGGCGGTCATCATAAACATTGCCGCAGGAATTCCTTTTCCGGAAACGTCGGCAGCAAGAAATGCCACGGTTGTATCACTCAGCTTATAGAAATCGTAGAAGTCTCCGCCAACCTCTTTGGCTGCGATCATCTGGGCATAGATACTGTAATCATCGCCGTTTGGAAAGTTGGTCGGAAGTGCGGAAAGCTGAATCTGCTTTGCATATTCCAGTTCTTTATCGATTCGGGCTGCCGCCTCGGCGATATAGCGTTTCAGGGTGGAAACCGTGGAGTTGATATCGTCCGACAAAGATGCAAATTCCGCATTGGAACGTACATCGACCGTTACACTCAGGTCACCGTCCGTGATCTGTGCAAGGGTATCATTGATCTTTTTCAGGTTGTTAATGATAACGCGCTTAATAAGGATGTAGATGAATACAAAGAGGGTTGCAAAAATGAGCACCTGCATAAAAATGCTCGTCAGCATGGAGGCATCGCGCATGAACATAGCCTCAGCAACAGGCATGGCCGCGATCAGGCAATAACCCTCAACGAACTTGAATACATACATATGTTCCGCGCGCTGATTGCCGGTGCTGTCTATAAGCTCAGCGTTATACAGCGCGGTAGCGGTTTTTCTTTGCTTCATCTCGTCAGGAGGAACAAGGCCGATTGTGGCAATATGCTTGCCTGCGTAAGCGTTGTCGATAACAATGCCGAGGCGTTCGTCAAGAACCGCAACAAAGCCGTCGGTTCCGACATGGCGGTTTTTGGTGACGTCGATCACGAACTCGTTGAGCATGGTATGGAACTGTTCGGCATCGTAACCCACCTGGATAAAACCGTCGTCCGCGAGCTTCACAGCCGCGTATTTTCTCCACACAGATTCGTCTTTTCCCTTGGGCGAGTATTCCTGCACAAAGGTATCCTGCACCTTCAGCATATCCACAAACTCTTTGGACTGTGCCTTGCTGTTCATGTTATAGCTGTTGATAACATCCGCTTCCGTGGAATTGATGATGGTACCGCGGGAATTAACCACATTGATTTCCTCAACGCCGTATCTTTCCGCAAGATCGGACAAAGAAACTGCAGGATCTTTTTCATACTCCTGCTTGACCTGCTCTGCGATTTCAAGAAGCTGGTGGTTGGATTTTTCTCTTACCGCCGCCTCAACATCATTGATCGCAACAGTAAACACTTCCTGGGTTTCGATCTGCGCCATTCCGTTTTGCAGGATCAGCGTGAAGGTACTGGTAATGAGATAAGCAACCACGATGCAGCTGAGAAGTCTTCTCTGGAAGGTGTTTGCAATTCCTTCGGAGGTTTTCTTTTTGGAAAAGCGCTCGCGGCTGAAAAGCGAAACCAGGATAATCGCCAGTCCCACGGCCACAGAGTTACCCAGCATCATCGGACCCGTTGCGCCCTTGACAAACTCAAAGGCATAGGAGGAGTCGCTCATGTTGGTCAGGAAGATCAGGATCATATGGATAACTTCACACACAACCGTAATGCAGACGCCGTAACCCCAGGTTGGCTTTTTGTTGTCGAACATCAGCTTTCTGAGGCCCGCCGCCATAAAACCGGCGAGAACTGTTGCAATACTGCACGCAAGCTGTGTATACATGCCGCCGCCCCAGTACACCGAAAACCAGCGGTACAAACCGCCGATCAGGCCGGAAATAATGCCTGCCGGCGCACCAAAAATAAGGCCCGCGGACAAAGGCGCCGCATCGCGAACATTCACGGTAGTTCCAAGCCACTCCACACCGTAACTGGAAGCAAAGGCGGACAGACAGCCAAAAAGAACACCGATGATCGCCTGTTTTACCGGATACGGTAATTTCTTTGCCGGTGTATATTTATCCGCCAGATAAATGCCGAGTACAAGAACGCAGTTTAACAGTACCGGAATGATCAGTTTCATCCAGTCACCTCCTTACTTGAATAGGCCGAACAGCGCATGAACGGCATTGGAAACAGCATCGCCCAAAACGCCAAGGCTTAGCAGTAAAATCATATACAGAAGCATACTGCCTTTGCTGACAGAATCTCTGGTAATGCTGTAATAAAAATTGAACTGTCCCATCTGGTTATATTCGCGCGTCTGGTTCCACTGATAGGTGATCACCTGTTCGCACTGATAACTCGCGGGAAGATATGCGTTATATAAATTCTCTTCCAGGCGGCGGATACGATAGCATCCGGCGTCGTTGAGCTCATAATCCTCATCCATGGAAAGCGTGATCACCGCTTTGTTTAATTTCTGGCGGTGGAACGCACCGATGCGGGTGATCTCTTCCGGCAAAAGTCTGGATTCGTTGATCCGGATGGAATAACCGTATTTTTCGGAGATCACAGGCGTTGTGATCAGATCGCGCAGTCTGCCCATCACGTTTTTTACATCAACATAGGCCGCAAATATCTCATCCAACGATTTATGGGGCATACGCCAGATAAAATAGGCTTCATCGTTGTCCAAAAACGGCTGCAACTCTTTCAGGTCAACGTGAATCAAAGTACCTTCGGAAAGCGCCACGGATTGATAGTTCAACGTGCTGATATGAACAATGTCCACCGTTTTTCCGTTATATGCAATCTCGGAAGCGTGTTCGTTTTTCTTATAGTCCACAATACACGCTGCGCTGAATATCGCCTGCAGAATTTTGGTATCCCAAAACTGCAAAGATACATCTTCGATTTCCTCGGCAGTAACAACAAACGGCACATACACGTGCAGACCCGTGCTGGATTTTATACCGCGGATACGAATTGCCAGATCGACATAGCTCTTTCCTCTGGGATCGATCCAGTCGTTGATATGCACCGTACTGGTGTCTTCGCCGTCGATCCAGACAGCCCAACCATCATCAGCAAATTTTCTTCGTTTCTTTGCCATGATATTCTTTGCTCCTCCTATAGAATCTTTCTGCCAAAGCCGCAGCGGTTATCGCTTTTTGTCCGAACAAACCGCTTGCTTCATTTTTACGTTTATTTAACCCGGATTTATACCGAATCCATCGGCTCACCATCGCGTAATGTGTGACGGCGGTTTGGGGAATTGTTCGTTTTCTTCTTATTTCTCTTTTTTCTTGCCCAGACGGTCCAAACCGAAGAACAGGAATCCTACCGCAACAAAGGCCGCGGAAAGAATGCCGATCCACATCAGAACACCGGCAACGCCCTGGGTATCCAGATTTACAAAGAAATACGGATAAATCAGCGGCGTGGTGGTGTTCGGAAGCATAATAGAACTGTCAAACTGCAGAATGATCGCCTGGATCAAAAGGAAAACTGCATAAGCCAAAGGAAACGCAATGGAAGCAATCGGATAATACCACTTGCACTTCTTACGCTCATAGAACAAGAACCAATCCGCTACATACAAAATGGGCAGCAGGACATGGAAGAGCAGACTGCCAACACGCCAGTTCGCCTGCGGTTCGCGTCCCGGTGCGCCGGCCAGCATAATGTTAAATACCAAAAAGGTCAGCAAAATGCCGAGTATACCGATGAATTTCAGCATCGGCGCAGCACTCACAAAACTGTCCTCTTTTTTCTTTGCCGTTTGGATAAGTGCAGCCAGCATCACGCCGATGCACAGGAAATTGCTGATGTTGGTAAAGTAGACGTAGAAGTCCCAGCGAAAAGCGTTGACGTTATCAAAGATTCCGAGAGATGCAACGCAGCCTACAAAGCCGAGTGTGACATAGATTGTCTGATAAATTAACTGTGCGGTTCTGTTTTTGATCATAATGACCCTCCTCAATTTGTAAAACCATATTTCCTGAATTTATGTATGCTCCTGTCCGGAGAAACGGTTGTATGCTTTGTTCGAATGCATCTTATATTGCCGTTTTACAACCCGGGAGGTCTCCCGATAAAAAGGCAGCATTCCCAAAAGCTCGGCATCGCCTACGCTCATATCGGCGCGGACCGCAGAATCGTAAATCGACCTCCCGAAAAACGGGATCGTGACCCTGAACAAAGGTGATAAAAATCTCGCGTGATATTCCACCTCGGCGGCAAAAGAATACGGCGAGGTATTTCCGGTGTGTGTGGCAAGAATCGCCGCAGACTCATATTCGGTGAGCTCTTCCCTGTTTTTTATGAAAATCCGATTGTTATCGCAAACGGTGCATCCGGCTTCCCGGTTCAGTTTTTCGATAAAACGCGGCAAGCGCGCCAGACTTTCGGAATTTTTATAGGAGATGCTCCGCTGTACAATTTCCTTATAATGCTCCGGAACCTCCAGATACCCGCTCTGAGAGAAGGACGCGATATAGCTGACGTATACAGCTGCCACAAGATAGGCTCCTTCCGATCCCGCATTCGTAAAATACCGTTTTAAGGCCTTATGATGGCGCTGTCTCCTTTGTGCCACCACACGGTTTATTTCGGTGTTCAGCTTTCGCCTGTTTTCATCGGCGGGATCCGCAAGACAATCCAGCAGCCTTTCGGCATCGAACGAAACGAAGGATATTGTCACACCCGGTGTATCGCCATCGGCCGGACTTCCGTCTTCCGTGTCGTGCTCTTGTTCTCTGAGTTTTAAGAGGCTGTATGTATAATCGGTATCGTTCGAAACGGCATATAGAAACCAGTCGTCAAAAAATTTACTGCAGGCAAGCCGTTCTCCGCTTGCATCCGGGAAATCCAAAACGCCTTTCGATGAAAGGATATCCGCCACCGATTTATTGACCAGGAAAAAGCCATCAGAGGTTTTGAGAATATCGGAAAATGCAATGCACATATCAGAAAGCAAGCGTTCAAAAACGCGCGGTGTGCTCTTATTCACCTTTTTCGCCTCCTCCAAACAGCAAAGTATAATACACCTATTCTAACATTTTATTATGTTGTTTCAGGTGTGACAAATCTCTTACAAAATAATAAAAAGCCGTCGAAACGACGGCTTTTTCGGGATTGTTATTCGGTTCTTTTTTTCCAAAGCAATCCGCAGGTTTCCTCTGCCCAACTATACTGGGACATATATTCCCCGCGGAATTCCGGTTTTCCGGTTTTTAAGTATGTGTAATAATCGCAGTCTATTTTTTCGGGATTCAGGGAGTAAGAGAAATTGTTTCTTCCAAAAACATCCGCTGCACCAACCGATTTAAGAGACAATCGCAAGTCACGAAACAGCTGGTGGATATAATTGTGGCGCTTTCGGTCCACGTCATTTTCCCAGAGTGCAACTCCGATTTCCGCAACCGTGACGCCCGCACCGTTTCGGTCCACCAAAAACGCGAACAGTTCCTTTGTTTTGGAACGTTTAAAGGTCAGGCGTTCCCCTCTTGCGAAAATTTCAAAGGTACCGAAGCATTTTACGGTGATCGGCTTTTTGCTTTGACGGATGCCTTTTATGTTATCGATCTCCGCCTGGACATCTTCAGCCGACACCGGTTTCATCAAATATCCGGAGGCATGGAGCTTGAAAGCCGGAATGGCGTATTCCTCATATCCGGTACAAAACACGATCTTGCATTCCGGACAGGAACTGACGATTTTTTCCGCAAGAATCAGGCCGCCGATGCCGCGCAAATTGATATCCAAAAAAGCGACATCAACCGCATTCTCTTTTACAAAGGCAAGTGCATCATCACAGCCGGAAAACGGAAAAACCTCAGAGATATCGGGCGACGCCTTGATCGCTGTTACCAAAGCGCCAAGCATCAATATTTCATCATCAACTGCTATCGCAATCATCATTTAAACTCCTTGGGTATTTTGATCAAAACGGTAG
>JBGUUS010000099.1:0-7927 GCA_045133675.1 Oscillospiraceae bacterium
GCAAGGCGCGAAGCCTCGCTGCACAGAATATCGGCGTCGCCGCATTCACTGCCAAAGCTGAGCGTTTTTGCGCCGAGTTCGTGCAGGATGGTGACGGCGCCGCGCGCAAAATCGGGTGCGGCAGAAAGCGCATATACTGCGGGCAGTTCCACAACAAGGTCGGCGCCGGCTTCTATCGCCATGCGGGCGCGTGTCCATTTATCCAAAACGGCGGGCTCGCCGCGCTGGACAAAAGCGCCGCTCATGCAGACGGCAATATGGGAAAAACCGGCTTTCCGGGTTTGTTCGATATGATAGGCATGGCCGTTATGAAACGGATTATACTCGGCAACGATACCGGCGATTTTCAAAATTATCGCTCCTTTTTGGCTTTTTTCGCTTTCCGGCGAATTAACACTTGAATTTTTCTTCCTGATGTAATAATATAAAGATGGTATCGTCTTGTCAATGACTTTGTACGATAAAATGTTTACTTTGAAAGGATGTTTTCCAATGAAAATCCTGGTTATCAACGCAGGCAGTTCTTCTCTGAAATATCAGCTGATCAACATGGACGACGAGAGCGTTATCGCAAAAGGTAACTGCGAGCGCATCGGCGTAGGCGGACTGATCACCCATAAAGCTGGCGACGCTAAAATCGCATACGAAGTAGATTTCCCGAGCCACAAAGAGGCATTCATGGAAGTCGTTAAAGTTCTCACCACCGGCGAAGGCAAAGTTATCGACGACGTAAGCGAGATCAACGCTGTTGGTCACCGCGTTCTCCACGGCGGCGAGTTCTACAAAGTTTCCACCCTCATCAACGAGGACGTTGTTTCCACCGTTGAAGCTCTGAGCGAGCTTGGCCCGCTGCATAACCCGCCGCAGGCTGCTGCTATCCGTGCTTGCCAGGCTGTTTTCGGCGCTGACGTTCCGATGGTTGCTGTATTCGATACCTCCTTCCATCAGACCATGCCGGAAAAAGCATATATGTTCGGCATTCCGTATGAATACTACGAGAAATACCACATCCGCAGATACGGCTTCCACGGTACTTCTCACCGCTATGTAAGCGGCCACTACCTCGACATGATCGGCAAAAAAGAGGGCACCAAAGTTATCGTATGCCACCTCGGCAACGGCTCCTCCATCACCGCTGTTAAAGACGGCAAATGCATCGACACCACCATGGGCTTCACCCCGCTTGATGGCTTCATCATGGGCACCCGTTCCGGCGGTATCGACCCGTCCGTTATGACCTACCTGATGAACAAAGAGGGCTACACCCCGGATCAGATGAGCGACATCCTCAACAAGAAATCCGGCTTCCTCGGTATTTCCGGCATTTCTTCCGACGCTCGCGACCTCGTAAGCGCTGCAAAAGCAGGCAACCCGCGTGCAAAACTCGCTTGCGACATCGTTCGTTATCAGGTTAAGAAATTCGTTGGCTCCTATGCAGCAGCTATGGGCGGCGTTGACGCAGTTCTGTTCACCGGCGGTATCGGCGAAAACTCCGACGAATTCCGCGCAGACGTTTGCGAGAACATGGAATTCATGGGCATCGAGCTCGACTGCGAAGAGAACAAGATCAACACCGGCGCTGACCACATGATCTCCAAAGCAGACTCCAAAGTTCAGGTTTGGGTTATCCCGACCAACGAGGAACTCGCTATCGCAAAAGATACCAAAGAGATCGTTGAAGCTTCCTGCTGATCGTTTTATCGCGTAAATGATCTTTGCAATATGCCTCCGGTGGACTGTTCCGCCGGAGGTTTCTTGCGGAAAACAAGCTTTTTTTGAGAAAGGAAGGAACCGTATGCTGCATAAAAAAGAGCCGAAAATGAATCCTCTGGAGCAGCGGATGCGCCGAAACGAGGTGTTATACCGCGAGGCGTGCGGCGTGTTCTCCGGAAATCCGCGCGTGTTCCGCTATTACAGCCCGGTTGCGGAGATGAGCATCGACGTGCTCACGACGGAGAATTCGCCGAGAGCCGGTGTATACTCCTGCGCAACGCTCGGTATGATGCACCATCCGGTCGGACAGCGCATCGACGGCAAACCGCTTCGCTTTGAGCTTTGCGGCGCGTGCGATGCGAAACATGACACCTTCCTCGATCTGATCAACACCCTCTCGGTGCGGATCATGACCTCGCAGGAGAAATGCAGAGACGGCGCGGTGATCGAAGATTTCGTTCGCGCGTTCATCCCGCAGGCAAAGACATGGCACATCCTGCTCGTGCCGTTTTCTCTCTGGGACAAGCCGTTTATCGGACAGAGCTTTGACGAAATGGAAGTCCGCTGGCTGACGACAGTGTTCATCACCGAAAGCGAGCGGCAGTTTATGGCACAATACGGCGCAGAAGCGCTCGTTTCGCTGCTTGCCGAAAGCAAGGAAAAGCTCTTTGACCCGACGAGAGAAAGTCTGATATAACTTTAAAAATCGCCACGTTAACGCGTGGCGATTTTTTGTTGGTGGGTCGTTTCTTTGCGAAAGGGTTTACTTTCTTCTTCAAACGATGTACAATAGAAGAAATACAGTTTTAAGAAGGTGTGCGCGTATGGAGTACCGATTGGTCCGAAGCGACCGCAAAACGATCGCGATCCGCGTTTTGTCCGACGGAACGGTTGAAGTGCGCGCACCGAAGCGTGCGCCGCAGAGCGTGATCGACGAGGCTCTGCAAAAGCACGGAACGTGGATCCAAAAGCATCGGGCAAACGCAGTGGAGCGCTATACCCCGCAGATCGGCAAAACGGCAATGCTGTTCGGCAGAGAATTTCCGTTGGCCGCAGGAAGATCGACCGTACTGCTCGAGGATAAGATCCTGCTGCGGTACGATTCGCCGCCGGGTATCGAGCTTGCACGGCTTTATCAGCGTGCGGCAAGCCAGTATTTTCCCGGATGGCTCTGGGAACTCGCGGGAAAAGAAAAGCTTTCCTATTCGGGCGTAAAGATCACGTCGGCGAAGACGCGGTACGGCTCCTGCTCGGGCAAAAACGGGATCTGCCTTTCCTGGCGCATGGCGTGTGCGCCGAAACGGCTGATTGAATCGGTGATGCTGCACGAATTATGCCACACGATCCACCACGACCACGGCGACGGCTTTTGGAAAGAAGTTTACCGCCGGATGCCGGACTACGACCAAAGAACGAAAGAACTGAGCGAATGGGCGAAAAAATGGTTCTTTGAAGAAAGGGAGAACGCAGAATGAAGTACATTATGGTATTCGATTCCGGCACGACGAGCTGCCGGACGATCCTGTTCAATATGGCGGGACGCGAGGTATGCTCCGCACAGAAGGAGTTTGACCAGCACTATCCGAAACCGGGATGGGTCGAGCACGACGCGGCACAGATCTGGTCCACACAGATGGGTACGGCGATCGAAGCGATGCTCAAAGCCGGCATCCGCGCCGACCGCATTTCCGCGATCGGTATCACGAACCAGCGCGAAACGACGGTCGTGTGGGACCGCGAAACGGGCATGCCGGTTTGCCCGGCAATCGTATGGCAGTGCCGCCGCACCGCGGAATACTGCGACGAGCTGAAAAAAGACGCGAATGCGCCGAAATTCCGCGATATCACCGGCCTTTTGCCGGACCCGTATTTCTCGGCGACGAAGCTCAAATGGATCCTCGACAACAACGAAGGCTTCCGCGAGCGCGCCAAAAACGGCGAACTCTGCTTTGGCACGGTCGATTCGTGGCTTTTATACAAGCTGACCGGCGGCAAAGAGCACAAAACCGATGTATCGAACGCATCGCGCACGATGCTGTTCAATATCCATACGATGGAGTGGGACAAAACCCTGCTCGATTACTTCGATATCCCGATTGAGATGATGCCGGAAGTCTGCGACTCCTCCTGCCATTTCGGTGATGCCGATCCGACACTTCTGGGCGGCGAAATCCCGGTCTGCGGTATCGCAGGCGACCAGCAGGCGGCTCTTTTCGGTCAGCTCTGCTTAAACCCGGGCGATGTCAAAAACACGTACGGTACCGGTGCATTTTTGCTGATGAACACCGGTTCTCAGCCGGTCCGTTCACACAAAGGCCTGCTCACCACGGTTGCATGGCGCATCGACGGCAAGACGACATACGCAATGGAAGGCTCCGTTTTCGTTGCCGGTGCCGTTGTACAGTGGCTGCGCGACGAGATGCATATGATCCATTCCGCTTCCGAGACCGAAATGCTCGCCGAATCGGTTGATGACACGAACGGCGCCTATTTCGTTCCGGCATTCACGGGACTTGGCACACCGCACTGGGACGCCTATGCACGCGGCGCGATCGTGGGTCTGACCCGCGGCGTTAACCGCAACCACATCGTCCGCGCGGCGCTCGAATCGATCGCGTATCAGTCGGCAGAGGTGCTTTCGGCGATGCAGGAGGATGCCTGCGTCAATATGAAATCGCTGAAGGTTGACGGCGGCGCTTCGGCAAACCGCTTCCTCATGCAGTTCCAGGCGGATATCCTCAATATGGAGGTCTGCCGTCCGGAGAGTGTTGAGACGACGGCGCGCGGCGCGGCATATCTCGCCGGTCTTGCCTGCGGATTTTTCCCGAATATCAAAACGCTCTATGCCCTTCCGGCAGAAAGCGAAAGCTTTATGCCGAAAATGAAGGCCGAAGAGATCGAAAAACGCATGGCGGGCTGGAAAAAAGCCGTTCTGCGCGCAAGAAACTGGGCACGATAAGCCTGTAAAAAAACGTTTTGAAAGGAGAATGCACGTGAAAAAGCTGATCGCGCTCATTTTAGCGCTGGCGTTTTTATGCTGCGGATGTGATTTCCTTTTGGAAGAAGACGACGGCCGGCCGGTTTCTTCCATGGAAGAGAGCGAACAGAAACCGACGGCTGAAGATGCACTGCCGCATATCATCGCGGCGGCGGACGTGCATATCCCGGCGGAAGAAAACGTCACGCGGCTCTATGAATACCGAAAGCGCACGGTCAAATCGAACGATACGGTCTGTTATATCTACAACATCATCGACGACTACGGCGATTACCGCAAGATCGCGGCGCGGTATGCGGCATCGGCCGACGGCAGCGTGGTGCTGTATTATAATATCGATACCGATGAGTATCTGCCGCTTACATAAGTACATATAAGTACATATAAGAAGAAAATCCGACTCAATGCTGAGTCGGATTTTTTAGTTAGCCGAATAAAACTACTGCCTGTGCTTTTGCAGCTTGAATTTTTCCCGCGTGGCGATGCCGCCGCGGATATGGCGCTCCTGCTTGTTGTGCAAAAGCACCTGGCGCACCTGCAGATACAGCGCGTGGTTGCTGCGCTTTAACCGTTCGGTGACATCTTTGTGCACGGTGCTTTTGCTGACGTGAAACTTCTTTGCCGCACCGCGCACGGTGTCGCCGCTTTCGATCATATACAATGCAAGCTCGGCTGCACGGTCTTCCGGATTTCCTCGCATATCCTTCCCTCCCCGGTTGTTTGTACAGGATATGCCCGGAGATGGAAAAAGATGCAGGACGGATCCTGCATCTTTACAAAGGCGGGTATTTACAGCACTTCTTCGCGCTTTGGAATGGACGAAGCGGCGTATTGGCGCGAGACTTCGATTCCGCAGGCGGTGTTGGCGATCCTTGCGGCTTCCGCGAGGCTCCTGCCTTCGGCAAGCATAACGGCAAGAACACCGTTGAACGTATCGCCGGCGCCCGTGGTATCGACGGCTTTTCCGTGCGGTACAGCCGGAACGCGGATACCGCTTTCACGCAAAAAGCAGCCGTTTTCGCCGAGTGTTACGACAACATTTTCGTAATCCTCCAAAAATTCCGTTTCAAACTCGTTCGGTGTAAAGAGATACACACCGTCGAGCAGTTCCTTTGCGGTTTCGCGCGCCGGAGCCGGATTTAAGATAATGCGCGTATTTCCTTCTTTGGCATAGCGGAGTGCGCGAAGATTGACCGCTTCCTCGACCTCGTTGTTCAAAAGGAGGATATCGGCGGCGCGGATCTCATCGGCAAAAGCATCGACATCCGCTTCGTCCAGGCGCACACCCTGATAAACGGTGACATGGGTTGCACCGGTCGGGTCGGTGACGATCGCGGCGTAGGCGGTCTGTCCCGGTTTTTCGATGATCGTTGCGCGGATACCCTCGCTGTCGGTGAATTTCCGGGTGTTTTCGGCATCGCCCATGCCGACCGCACCGAGGAATGCGACATCGGCACCAAAGCGCGCCGCGGCAGTTGCCTGATTGACGCCTTTTCCGCCGTATTCAAAGTGGATATCGGTTGCCTCAAGCGTTTCGCCGCCGATATGAAAATGCGGCACCGGAAGAAAAACAGAGTGACCGACGACACCGATGGATGCGATTTTTGGCATGAAAGCACGACCTTTCGGAGGATTTTGTTATACCCATCATATCATAATTTCCAGTATACGGCAAGGTGATTTTCCTGCCGTGAAAAGTCGCCTGCTTTCTTTACAAAACCCATTGAACTCCGACTTTTTCTGTGCTATCATCAAGTTAAGAAGTTTTACACAAGGCAGGTGAAGCAGGTTGGCAACCGGTCTGATTCTCGATATCGACAGCTTTTCCACACACGACGGACCGGGCATCCGCACGGCAGTTTTTGTAAAAGGCTGTCCGCTTTCGTGCAAATGGTGCCACTCGCCCGAATCGCAGAAGAACACACAGTCGCTCTTATACCAGAAGGTGCGGTGCACCGCCTGCGGCCGCTGTATGAACACGTGCAAAAACGGCGCGGTATCGCCCGATCTCTCCGACCCGGAGCAGCCGGGTATCACCGTGGACCGCAAAAAATGCAGAGAGTGCTTCGCCTGTACGCGCACCTGCTATTTCAAGGCCCTGCGCATAAGCGGCACCGAATGGGACGCGGAAGCACTTGCCGAAAAATGTGCCGCAGATAAGCCGTTTTACGAAAACTCGGGCGGCGGCGTGACATTAAGCGGCGGCGAGCCGCTGATGCAGCCGGAATTCACGCGTGCATTTCTGCACGGATGCAAAGCGCGCGGAATCCGCACCCTGCTGGAAACCTGCGGATTTGGCGAAACGACGGCTCTTTTGGCCATCGCGGAGGAATGCGACGAAATCTACTTTGACATAAAGCTTGCCGGAAGCGACACGCACAAATACTGGACGGGTGTGCCGAACACACTCATTCTGAATAATCTTGCCGCGCTCATAAGCGCCGGCCACGCCGAAAAGATCACGGTGAGAACGCCGTGTATCCCGGGTGTGAACGACAGCGCGGATGAAATCCGCGCGATCGCGGAACTTACCAAAAGGATCGGCGTAAAACGGATCCAGCTTTTGCCGTACAACCCGATGGCGGGTGAAAAATACAAATGGATCGGTGCGGATTTTGCACTCAAAGACTGCGAACCGCGCGATAAAGCATATTACGAAATGCTCAACAGCATCGCCGAAGCATGCGGACTTAGCGTGCTGCGCGACTGATCCTGTCAAAAAAGAAAGGGAGAACGCCATGGAATGCACAATGAACGAAGCCAGAACCAATCTGCAGCTGCGAACGATGACGGACAAAATCCGTCTGCACTTCGACACGCTGACACGCCGTATGCATCAAAAACAGCGGATGTGGGGCGGCGACCTCACGGTTATCGACGAAGAGAGCGCAAAACGCAGCGCGGTGATCCGCCGTTCGCTTTCGTTTGAAAAGCTTTTGAAAGAAATGCCGATCAAGATCGAGCCGTACGATCTCATCGTCGGCAGCTGCACGATCGACGACACGGTTATCCGCTGTGCTCTGCCGATGTATATCAAAACCGAGGAGCTCGGCCTTTGCTCGATCCAGATGCCGCACAAATGCCCGGACTATGACACCCTGCTGAAAAAAGGTCTGCGCCAGCTGATCAACGAGATCCAGGCGAAACGCGCCGAGGCAGAGGCGGAAGTATGGGAAGATGTGCGCAAAACGAAGCTCGATTTCATCGAAGCGTGCG